>NZ_JFGV01000053.1:0-35694 GCF_000612035.1 Photorhabdus aegyptia
TTGGAACACGTCTAAAGCCACTTACAGATAGTTGCCCTAAGCCTATGCTAAAAGTAGGTGATAAGCCTATTCTGGAAATACTGGTTACACGCTTTTCCAAGCTTGGATTTAAGAATCTTTATATATCTACACATTACATGCCAGATCAAATTATGGAGTATTTTGGTGATGGTAGTGAGTGGGGCGTCAGTATTCAGTATGTCTATGAAGAAAAACCGCTTGGAACTGGTGGGGCATTGGGCCTATTGCCAGAAAATATCCCTAATTTACCGCTAATCATGGTCAATGGAGACGTTTTAACGACGATAGATTTTGAACGGCTTCTTAAATTCCATATCAAACATTCTCCAACTGCAACAATGTGTGTTCGTGAATATGACTACCAAGTTCCGTATGGTGTGATAAAAGGTGATGGTCACCGTATTATTGGTATGCAGGAAAAGCCCGTGCATAGATTCTTTGTTAATGCAGGAATCTATATTGTGAGTCCTAGGCTATTTAAAGCAGTACCAAAAAATAAAAAAATTGATATGCCTACCTTATTAGAAGGAGAGATCAGTAATAATAAAGATGTACTTATGTTTCCTATCCACGAATACTGGCTTGATATTGGTAAAATGGATGATTTTCAGCGCGCTCAGTGTGATATTTATAATTTGGGGCTTAATTAATGAACAGGGTTGCAGTGATTGGCTTAGGCAATATCTCAGTTCGCCATCGTAGAAATTTAAAGTCCTTATTTCCTCAGGCTGAAATTCTAGCAGTATCAGCAAGTGGGAAAATGCCGGAAAGTCAAGTCAATGATGCAGATAGCATTCTTTTATCTACGGCTGAATTAGCGAGATCCGATGTAGATTTGGTAGTTGTCGCATCTCCAGCACCATTTCATGCTAAACATGCTTTACCACTGATTGAAGCAGGTATTCCAACGCTGATCGAAAAGCCTGTTACAGTGACAATGACTGACTGTGAGGCGTTAATAAGTGCAATAGACTCCACTTCTACACCTGTTGCTGTTGGTTATTGTTTACGTTATCTTCCTTCAGCGAGAAAAGTAAAATCTCTGTTAGAGCAGGAGTTGGTAGGTACTATTTATAACGTATTTATCCAAGCTGGACAGTATTTACCAAGTTGGAGACCTAAGGATTACCGAGATACTGTTTCGGCAAAGGTAGAACTTGGTGGTGGAGCATTACTTGAGCTCAGTCATGAGATTGAT
Organism: Photorhabdus aegyptia; assembly: GCF_000612035.1. Taxonomy (NCBI): domain Bacteria; kingdom Pseudomonadati; phylum Pseudomonadota; class Gammaproteobacteria; order Enterobacterales; family Morganellaceae; genus Photorhabdus; species Photorhabdus aegyptia. The sequence goes on from NZ_JFGV01000053.1 coordinate 1,220, forward strand.
TATGCACAATGGTTGCTGGGAAACTTGAGTCCATGTCATGCAATATTGCGCTCATCAGAAGAACTTAATCTTCAAGTTGAAGATATGGTAGACATCACTGCAATTAGTGCGAACAAAACTATTTGCCATATTCATTTAGATTTTCTTCAACGTTCAGCATATCGCATATGTCGTTTGATCGGTAGTCAGGGAACATTGGAATGGAATTTGATTAAAAACTCTATTGAATTTACTAACCAAGATGGTTTGAAAGTACTCTACGATAATCCTACATGGGATAAGAATCAAATGTATCTTGATATGCTTAAAGATTTTATTGCCATGATTGATGGAAAGGAGAATCAATGTGTGGATTTACGAACTGCTATCAAAACGATAGAATTTATCACGACAGCAAGACACTTAGTCGGTTAATAAAACATATATGATCAATTATGCATTTATTTTTGCCCGGGGTGGTTCGAAAGGGCTACCACGAAAGAACGTGAAGTTATTAGCAGGTAAGCCTCTGATCCAGTACTCTATTGAAATTGGACTGTCATCTCCATCAATCAGTAAAGTTTTTGTTTCTACGGATGATCATGAAATTGCTACTATTGCTAAAAGTGCAGGAGCAATAGTGATTGACCGGCCTGCTGAATTGGCAACAGATACAGCTTATGAGTGGCTTGCTTGGCATCATGCTATCGAGTGGGTTAATGCAAAACAAGATTGTTTTGATGGTTTTATTAGTTTGCCAGTAACCAGTCCTTTACGGAGTGTTGAAGATGTAGAGAATGCTCTTGTCCAGAGACGAGAGTCTAATGCAGATGTATGTATTTCAGTGACACCAGCCAATCGTAGCCCTTTTTTTAATATGGTGAAAAAGAGTGAATCTGGATATATGGAGTTAGTCAATAAGCTGGAAAATAATGTTACACGGAGGCAGGATGCACCTGAATTGTATGATATGACCACAGTAATCTATGCTACTACTCCCGAGTTTGTGCTTCAGAATAAGAGTATATTCGATGGGAAAGTAACTAGTATTGTTGTTCCCAAGGCAAGAGCTGTTGACATTGATGATATTTATGACTTTATGCTTGCTGAAGCTATCTTACTCTCTAAGGAGAATGAAAAATGAAAGGATTTTTGGAAAATAAGACAATTTTGATTGCTGGGGCAGGTGGGTTGTTAGGTAGCCATGTGGTTCAGGCTGCACTGGCCCAGGAAGCAATAGTAATTGCTGCTGATTTGAATATTAATACCCTTTCTGAGTGTTTAATCAAGCAAGGAGTAGATGTTAATCAAACATCACTCAAGATAGTTGAACTGGATGTCACGAATGAACATCAGGTAAAGTCATTCTTTGAATTGCAAGATGATCTAACTGGTGCTGTAAACGCAACATATCCTCGTAATCGCTCATACGGAAAACATTTTTTTGATGTAACACTGGATAGTTTCAATGATAATGTTGCGTTACACTTGGGTAGTGCATTTGTTTTTAGTCAACAGTGTGCCGCATATTTTAAAAAGAATGATCAAGAGTTCTCCCTCATTAATTTAGCTTCTATTTATGGTGTTGTAGCGCCTCGCTTTGAAATTTATAATAACACTCATATGACCACACCTGTCGAATATGCAGCAATTAAGTCTGCAATCTTGCATCTTAATAAGTATATTGTTAATTATATAAATGATAGCCGATTCAGAATTAACTGTGTAAGTCCTGGTGGACTATTTGATCATCAACCCGAGTCATTTTTGCAGGCGTATAAGAATAATACTCATGGTACAGGGATGTTGAATGCACAAGATATAGTTGGAGCAATTCTATTTTTGTTATCAGATCAATCTAGATATATAACAGGTCAAAATATTATTGTTGATGATGGTTTTTCACTTTAATTTTTGATAAGTTGAATCGCTCGTCGGATTTTAGATACTTACTTCTTAGTTCAGAAGTTGTAAATCGAGTGAATATAATAGTTGAATAAGGCGATGTTTATTCTATTCTTCCTGGTGGGACTCACCCGTAAAATTTGTTTTCCAGTAAAATAGATCTAATTAAAGGTGTAAAGAAAATTGTATTACATAGTAAGCATATCTTTAAGAGCATTGACACTTTTTAGTAAATTTTTACTGGTCATTATGCTGGCAAAGTTGCTATCTATTTCAGATCTTGGAGTTTATGGATTAATTAGTGCGGTAATAGGATATACAATATTTATTGTTGGCTCTGAATTCTATACTTATAGTACTAGAGAATTGATTGCTCAACCTAAAAGTGAATGGCTTGGAATGATACGTGATCAATTTATGTATTATTTGATAGTCTATGGAGTGTCTATTCCTTTTATATTTATAATATTTTATTTAGATGTGTTACCATATCAGTATATATGGTGGTTTTGTTCAATTCTCTTATTTGAGCACATAGCTCAAGAAATAAATCGAATCTTGATTTCAGCCCAGAGTCAATTGTTAGCAAGTTTTGTTTTGTTTATACGACAAGGACTATGGTGTTGGATTGTTGTTGTAACTATGTGGTATTTTCCAGATTATCGTCACTTAGATACTGTCTTGTTAATGTGGTTAATAGGATCATTAACGGCTTGTGCGATTGGGGGAGGATGTATATATCGATATGGTAAGGCATCAATTTATAAAAATATTAATTGGGTTTGGGTTAGAAAAGGAGTAATGCTTGCATTACCAATGTTAATTGCTTCTGTTGCAATACGAGGGATCTTTACTTTTGATCGATTTTTTATTGAGAAAATTGCTGGATTAGAGCTGTTAGGTGCATATGTATTATTTGCAAGTATGGCATCTGCAGTGCAATCTTTTCTTGATACTATTGTTATCACTTTTTCATTTCCTAAACTTACATCTTTAGCAATAGCAGGAAAAATGGATGAGTTTAAGAAAGAGATGTGGGTATTTTCACTGAAAGTCGTGGGGGTAACTCTTTTATTATCATTGTCTTGTTGGTTGCTTAGCGTTGTGTTATTGCAATGGCTTTCAGATGAAGCTTATTTGAAACATCTAAACTTATTAGATACCTTGCTTTTTGCTACGATTATATATTGTTTCAGTTTAATACCTCATATGGGATTGTATACCTTGAGAGATGATAAACATATTATATATAGTCAGGTTACAGCATTAATTATCTTTGTGTTCTTTTCTTGGTATCTACTATTGTATGATAATGTTTTATTTATACCTCTATCTATGATAGTTAGTTTTATTGTGTTACTTTTTTGGAAAAGTTATGTTTTTTATAAAAGGATAAGAAACATTTTTTAACTTATAATAATGAATAAGTTAATATTAACTTATGTTTAAAGCCCATTTAATAATCGACTTTCGTGTGTTTGTCTTGTAATTTTTAATTAGTCTTTGAGTTAATCTACTAAAGTGAAAGCAATGTTGTTTTCTTAGTGACTTTTTTATATATTAGATTATGGGTTATTGCTGTGGCATATAGATATTTTTTTTTAATGCTAATGATTATAGTTGGGATTGTTATTATGTCTACAGCTATAATTACAGAAGTGAATACTAATGTTTATTTTTATTGTCTCTTTATTTCTTTTATTATTGTTGCATGGCCAAAATATACGATATCTCCTCAGTCAATTTTATTTATATATTATGGGTTATGGTTCTTTATTTCTCCTGTTTTTGCAGAAAGATATCAACAGCTTTATATATATGATGTGAATTTCTCGATATCATTTTTATTAATCTTTATTACCCTAAGTATAGGTTTGATCTTCATTAATCTAGGAGAAAACCATAGCAGGAAAATAAATGAAAGTTATAATGGTTCTATCTATAATAAAAAAATAAATGTTAAGTTAAAGACTATAGTAATAATGTATTTTTTGTCAACAATATTTGTTGTGTTTATTGTGGTTTACTCGGGAGGGCTTAGCTATTGGCTGGATAATCCTGGAGATGCGTTTTTGAATAGGGCAGGAACAGGAGTTTTCGTTCTAGGGAGCCACTTTTCCTCTATGATATTAGCTACTTTATCTGGTTATTATGTTTATAGAACTAAGAAATATTTTTATATTTGTTTATTTATTATCTGGTTATTTTTGACTTCACCTGTACATGGTAGTAAGTTCCAAATATCGTTATTGTTGATCTTATCTCTTATACCTTGGATAAAGGACTTACGTGCTGCTTCTAAAGGTTCATTTTACTTGGGGTTTTTGTTGTTAATAATATTATTCCTTGGCCTATATTTCAGAAATACATCATGGATGACGATCAAGGATATTATTCCATATACATTAAATTATTTTGATACGTTAGATAATCTAGCAATCTCGGTAAGGGATTTTGAACCTAGTTTTCTTAAGTCATTTTTTATGCCATTTAATAAATTTCTTACACCAATAGGTATTTCTGACCCAAAGATGTATTATGATATGAATCATTGGTTAACGGATATCTATAATCCTGCAGCATGGTCAATCAGAGCTACTATGCAGTGGCCTATTGAAACTGATATGTATTTGAATTTCTACTATATATTTGGAATTCCACTGCTGGCATTATTCTTCTATATAATAGGGATGTTTTATGGTCGTGCTAGGCGTAAGAATGATTTGGGTTCATGGTTTGTTGCTATTGTGATAACATTACTCATGATATCTCATTTAAGAGGTACTATTTATAACCATACTGATTTTTATATGTATCCATATATAGCCGCTATGTATTTTTTTCTTAGAAAATATAAATTTTAAAGGTAACTAATGAAATCGAGTATAAATTTTATTTCTTTGGTAAAGGAATATACTGCTGCAACGTTAAACGAAATATCTATAGATACATATATTGTGAAAGGAATATCTAAAGATGTTTTTCCAAAAATTCCAAGACCTCAGAAATGGGTATCTTTATGGAGAAAAAATAAATTTTCAATTTATTTTTTCTATATGGCTGCTATGTTTTTTTTATTATCTGGTGGTGCGTTTATTTATTTCATTTTTGCTATAGTAAAATTGTATTTTATTGATGTTGATGACAAAGAATTGTTAGCTAGTAAACGTAGTTATATTGATAAAGGTTTTGAATTAGATAAGATAATAGTTGGTTTTGATTATAAAACGTATCAATCTGCTATCTCATTTTATAAAGATACAAAACTTTGTTGGTTATCACTCCCTTGGACTCGATTCACGGGTCACCTTTGCCATGGTCATAAGAAGATATCAATTGCTAATTTTTTATCTTTTAAAGACTATTTAAGTATATTTGTTCTTTCGTCATTATCATTCTTCTCTTTAGTTTTGAATAGGAAAACTATATCTCATATTTTACAAATTTATACTGCTCCTAAATGGTTTTATGTAAGGCTTGCTCTTAGTAAGGTTAATGGTCATTTTATTACAACAGAACATATGGACCGTTGGGCTATCTTAATGGATAGATTGTGTCTCAGCAAAAAAACAAACTTAACACTGGTACAGCATGGTTCTCTCAAAGCATTAGTATTACCCGAAAACGCTCATTTTAAGATATATACTCGTTTACACTCAGTTGCTGAGTTGGTAGCTTATGATCGAATTGAATCAGAAATTTTTCTTGATAAAATTATCAGGAATGGGAAAGGTAAGGCAATTACACTGCTCCATATGGGAATGCAGCTTAATACAGTGAAAGTTGATAATGATAAATTTAGTATTTTGTTTGTTGGGCATCCTCATTGTGAAGATACACAAATAAAGATTTATCATTCTTTAGTAGGACTAAATATTATTGCTTACTATAAAGAACACCCTAAGGCACCAGCGTCGAGAAATGTAAGGAAAATAGGTTGGGTATTCATTAATGATCTTAAATTTTTTCCTAGTGTGGATTTAGTCATTTCTTATGCATCTACTTTAGCATACGAGTATGAGAGTATAGGAGCTAAGGTTTTATTTCATGATCTTTCTACAATCTCCGAAAGTATGTGTTCAAATATTGTAAGTTTAATTAAAGAAGAAGTGAAAAATAATGAGCGAAAATAAGTATAAAATCTGCTCCCATTGCATAATGGACACCTCTGACCCGAATATTACCTTCGATGATCACGGGTGTTGTGACTACTGCAATAATTACGAATCGGCCATTCTGCCAAACTGGCATACTGATGAAAAAGGCTACTCTGAGCTAATGTCCATGGCTGAGCGTATCAAGGCTGATGGTAAAGGTCGTGACTTTGACTGTATTATTGGCCTGTCTGGGGGACTTGACAGCTCTTACGCTGCCTATGTAGCCAAGGGGAAAATGGGATTAAGGCCTCTTTTGTTTCATGTAGATGCTGGCTGGAATACCGATCAGGCAGTCGGTAATATTGAGAAGTTGATCGATGGGCTTGGTTTAGAGCTTTATACTGAGGTGGTAAATTGGGAAGAGATGAAGGATCTTCAGGTAGCATTCCTACGCTCTGGTATTCCTGATCAAGATTTGGTACAGGATGCAGCCTTTTTCTCTGGATTATATAAATTTGCCCGCCAACATGGTATTAAACACATTATTACCGGTTCTAACTTCTCTACCGAATGCTGCCGTGAGCCGGAAGAATGGGGAGGATATTTGGGTATCGATACTTGGTTGTTTAATGATATTCATCGTCAGTTTGGGAAAAAGCCACTGGAATCTTTTCCTTTAACCGATATTTTGATTTATAAAGTGTTCTACCAGAAGATATTAGGTATGAAAGTGCATCATCCACTCAACCTTGTTCCCTTCACCAAAAAACAAGCTGAGGATGAGCTTGAACAACGTTTTGGTTGGCAGCGTTTTCAGCATAAACATCATGAGTCACGTTTTACTCGTTTCTATGAGGATTACTGGTTGCCACGCCGTTTTGGTTACCATAAACGACGAGCTCATTTCTCCAGTTTGATTTTGACTGGGCAGATGACTCGCGATGAAGCTCTGGAGCGGATATCTCGTCCTGAGATGGATGAACATTTCTTGCGACAAGAGTTTGAGTTCGTTGCGCATAAATTAGATCTGACTGTTGATGAATTGCAACAGATTTTTGAACTACCTAAGAAAACTTACCGGGACTATCGCAATAAGCGCGGGCTGATTGGTTTGGGTGCTAACCTAATGCGCAGGTTGGGCTTGGAGAGAAGGTATTTTAGATGATCCGTATTGTTGATTATGGCGTGGGTAATATTCAAGCGTTTATGAATATGTTCAAACGTCTTGGTGTATTAGCTGAACGAGCCCATTCTGCGGTTGATTTGCAAGATGCAACCCATTTAATTCTCCCAGGGGTAGGGGCTTTTGATCATGCTATGGAGATGTTTAATAAGTCTGGTATGCGTCCTGCTCTAGAAGAGTTAGTGTTAAGTAAAAGACTCCCTATTCTCGGAATATGTGTTGGCATGCAAATGCTTGCTGGACGTAGTGATGAGGGAAAACTGAAAGGTCTTAATTGGATTCCGGGACAAGTCTGTTCTTTCGCTTCTAACCCACAAGCTGCTTCTTTTCCAATGCCTCATATGGGATGGAATGATCTTACAGTAAAGTCAGGAAGTTCTTTATTCAAAAACCTTGAATCTTCTCCACGATTTTATTTTTTGCATTCTTATTATTTTGAGTGCGAAAATCCTTCACATGTTGCAGCTTCAGCTAATTATGGTTTCGATTTTGATTGCGTAATCTCTTCTGGGAATATTCATGGTGTACAGTGTCATCCGGAAAAAAGCCATCGTTTCGGTGCACAGTTGCTTAAAAACTTTTCGGAATTATAAAAATGCTGCGACCAAGAATTATTCCTTGTCTGTTAGTCCATAAGGGTGGGTTGGTTAAAACTCAAGGTTTCAAGTCTCCCAAGTATGTTGGTGATCCGATTAATGCTGTTAAAATCTTCAACGAGAAAGAAGCCGACGAACTGATTGTGCTTGACATTGATGCAAGCGTAAACGAAGTCGAACCTAATTATGAGCTGATTGCCAAATTGGCGGCAGAATGTCGTATGCCTCTATGCTATGGTGGAGGGATTACGACTGTAGACCAAGCATCGCGGATTATAGACTTAGGGGTAGAGAAAGTTTCAATTAGCTCCGCGGCTGTTTCCGATCCTTCCTTGCTTAAGAAGGTTTCTGATGCGATTGGACGACAAAGTGTAGTCGCAGTTCTGGATGTAAGAAAAAAAGCTGGTTTCTTTCAAAAAGGCTATGAAATCTGTACTCACAATGCTAGGAAAACTCACAAAATTGACCCCATCTCATTTGCAAAAACTTTACAGGAAGCTGGTGCTGGCGAAATTGTTATTAACTCCGTTGAGCGTGATGGTGAGATGAAGGGATACGATCTAGCGCTTGCACAACAGATGCGTGAATTCGTCAATGTTCCCTTGACTTTTTTGGGTGGGGCGGGATCTTATCACGATATCATTGAGTTAGTGAAAACATGTGGAGTGGTAGGTGCCGCAGCGGGCAGCCTTTTTGTATTTAAGGGGAAATATCGTGCTGTACTTATTAATTACCCTACAAACTTACAGAAAGATGAGATCTGTTATTCAGGGTTATCCATTTCAAAAAGTTAATATCTAAGGATTTATGATGTTTTCTGGTAAGACTTTACTAATTACAGGTGGTACAGGTTCTTTTGGCAATGCTGTGCTAAGGCGATTTCTGAGTTCAGATTTACGTGAAATTCGAATCTTTAGTCGAGATGAGAAAAAACAGGATGATATGCGTAAACTCTATAACAACTCTAAGATCAAGTTTTACATAGGTGATGTTAGAGATTATCGCAGTATCCTAAGTGCGACCAGAGGTGTTGATTATATCTATCATGCTGCTGCTTTAAAGCAAGTTCCATCCTGTGAATTTTACCCAATGGAAGCGGTTAAAACTAATGTTGTTGGTACAGATAATGTTCTTGAAGCTGCTATCGCTAATAATGTTTCTAAGGTCGTATGCCTTAGTACAGATAAAGCTGTTTATCCTATCAATGCAATGGGAATTTCTAAGGCTATGATGGAAAAAGTCATGGTTGCTAAATCAAGAAATCTGGATCGAAACAAAATAGTAATATGTGGCACACGCTATGGTAATGTTATGGCTTCTCGGGGTTCAGTGATCCCGTTGTTTATTGACCTTATACAGTCAGGAAAACCGATCACAGTTACGGACCTTAACATGACTCGGTTTATGATGACATTAGAAGATGCTGTGGACTTAGTGTTGTATGCATTTGAGCATGGTGATAATGGAGATATATTTGTCCAGAAAGCACCTGCTGCCACGATCGATGTATTAACTAAGGCTATTCTTGAATTATTACAAAAATCAGATTATCCGATTGATGTCATTGGCACTCGTCATGGTGAAAAATTATATGAAGTTTTATTAAGTCGTGAAGAAATGGCCGGTGCAATTGATATGGATAATTACTACCGGATTCCACCAGATAATAGGGATTTGAACTATGGAAAATATTTTGATCAGGGGGACAAGGCTATTAGTGAGTTAGAAGATTATAACTCACATAACACTCAAAGACTTGATGTTGAGGGTATGAAAAAGTTATTGCTTAAACTTAACTTCATTAAAAAAATTGTCCGTGGCGAAACTGCAATAGCTGAGGTCTAATTTATGAAGGTATTGGTTACTGGTTCTGATGGATTCATAGGAAAAAATCTATGTATCAGTTTATCAGAACTATCAAATGCTGAGATCCTAAGATTCAATCGTAGTCACAGCTTCGATTTTCTAGATGAGTTAGTTAGGCAAGCTGATTTTATTTTTCACTTAGCTGGTGAAAATCGTCCAAAAAATGAAAGTGACTTTTTTTCTGGAAACGCAGATTTGACAGAAAAACTTTGCTCTTCAATAAAGAAATGTAATAGAAATATACCGATAGTCTTGACTTCGTCTATTCAGGCTGAGCAACCTAATCTCTACGGTAGAAGTAAGTTACGCGCAGAGATGCATTTACACAATCTCTATATGGATACAGGCAATACTATTTACATTTATCGGTTACCTAATGTATTTGGCAAATGGTGCAAGCCTAACTATAACTCAGTTGTTGCTACGTTTTGCCGTAATATTTGTGATGGTTTGCCAATTACAATAAATGACCCAGACACTGAATTGAACTTAGTTCACATAGATACAGTTGTGGCATCATTTGTAGATATTTTGTTGAATAGACCGGTAGGCTATATTTATATTGAATTGAATCCTATTTATAAGGTTACTCTTGGAACCATTGCTGGATATTTGTATTCGTTTCGTAATAGCCGCGAATCGTTAATCACTGAGCGGGTCGGTGATGGGTTTATTAGGGTGCTCTATGCAACCTATATCAGTTATATGTCTCCTGATAACTTTAATTATCCTTTGGCAAAGCACGAAGATGCCAGGGGATGTTTTGTTGAAATGCTAAAGACCCAAGATTCAGGTCAATTTTCTTTTTTTACTGCTCATCCTGGCGTTACCCGTGGTGGCCATTATCATCATGTAAAAAATGAAAAATTTTTGGTGATTCAAGGTAAAGCTAGATTTGGTTTTCGTCATATAGTAACGAATGAAGCTTTTGAAATATATACATCTGGCGAAAGTCCTGAGGTTGTAGAAACAGTTCCAGGTTGGTCACATGATGTTACTAATGTTGGAAATGATAAGCTTATAGTTATGTTGTGGGCAAATGAAAACTTTGATAAAGAACGCCCTGATACAGTAGCACATATGGTATAAATATGAAGAAGTTAAAAATAATGACAATAGTGGGAACTCGACCAGAAATCATACGTCTTTCCCGTGTAATAGCTTGCCTAGATGAATATTGTGAACATATTTTTGTACACACAGGGCAGAACTATGATTATGAGCTTAACCAAATTTTTTTTGATGATTTGGGTATTCGCAAACCTGATTATTTCTTGAATGCTGCGGGAGTAAGTGGTGCTGAAACAATTGGTAAGGTGATCATTGCTGTAGATGGCGTATTAGAACAGGAAAAACCTGATGCCATGTTGGTACTGGGAGACACTAACAGCTGTATGTCTGTTTTACCGGCTAAACGTCGTAGAATTCCTACATTTCATATGGAAGCTGGTAATCGTTGTTTCGACATGCGTGTACCAGAAGAGATCAATAGACGTATAGTTGATCATACTGCTGATATTAATCTGACTTACAGCTCAATTGCACGAGAATATTTACTGCGTGAAGGATTACCATCCGATATGGTGATCAAGACCGGAAGCCCGATGAATGAAGTGCTGATGTACTATCGAGCAGGTATTGAAGCGTCAGATATATTGGATTGTCTGAATCTACGGGAGGGGCAGTTTTTTGTTGTCAGTGTTCATAGAGAAGAAAACATTGATTCTGATAAAAACTTTGGCAAGTTAATTCGAGTGCTTAATACTATTGCCGAGACTTACGATATACCTGTTATTGTTTCAACCCATCCTAGAACTAAAAAAAGGATAGATGTTGCAGGTGTCAAATTTAACAAGCATGTGCGCTTACTGAAGCCGCTAGGATTTACAGATTATAATAAACTTCAGCTCACAGCAAAGGCTGTCCTCTCCGACAGCGGAACAATCAATGAAGAATCCTCCATTCTCAATTTTCCAGCTCTTAACTTGCGTGAAGCACATGAACGACCAGAAGGCATGGAGGAAGCTGCGGTGATGATGGTTGGCCTTGAAGTTGAGAGAATCATTCAGGCATTGGTTATTCTTGACTGCCAACCTAGAGAGAATGAGCGTTTGTTGCGTCAAGTAGGTGACTACAGCATGCCAAATGTATCTGATAAAGTAGTTAGGATAATTCATAGTTATACAGATTATGTGAAACGAGTCGTTTGGAGAGAGTATTGATGCGGCTTGCTCTCATCGTTGATGATTATTTGCCACATAGCACGCGAGTTGCTGCCAAGATGATGCATGAATTAGCCCTTGAACTTGCATGCCAAGGGCATGAGCCGTTCGTTATTACTCCAGGGGAGGATAATAGCTCTTCTTGTCTAATAGCTGATATTATTGATGGAATTCAAGTTTTACGATTCCCCAGTGGAAGAGTCAAAGATGTGCCTAAGGTCGTTAGAGCGTTCAATGAGTCGCTTTTGTCTATTCGTGCATGGTGGTATTTGAAGGATATGCTTGCATCAAAAAGAATTGATGGAATAATTTATTATTCCCCGTCTATTTTTTTTGGGCCACTAGTAAAGAAGATAAAATCATTGTGGAATTGTCCATCGTATCTTATTTTGCGTGATATATTTCCGCAGTGGGTTATAGATGAAGGTATGCTCAGAGAGAAATCTATAATAGCAAGATATTTTAGATTTTTTGAGAATATTAATTATAAGGCTGCAGATTTTATTGGTTTAATGTCTCAGAAGAATTTGGAATTTTTTTGTCAATATAAAAGACATAATCATCTAGATATCCTTTATAATTGGGCAAAACCAGTCCCAGCTCAACTTCCGTTATCTTATCAAGGTATTCGCTATCAATTAGGATTAATGGGAAAAGTGATCTTTTTTTATGGTGGTAATATTGGGCGAGCTCAAGATATGGATAATCTTTTGCGTTTGGCTATAGCACTAAAAAATAGAAAAGAAGCTCACTTTTTGTTTATAGGGCAGGGTGATGAGGTTGAATTAGTTAAGAATAAGATTGAACAGTTTAGCCTTGATAATATTACCTATCTACCATCAGTACCACAGGAAGAATTTAAAAATATATTATGCGAAGTTGATGTAGGTCTCTTTAGTTTAGCTCGTTCTCACAAAGTTCATAATTTCCCTGGTAAAATCTTGGGTTATATGGTTAATAAGATCCCTATTTTGGGAAGTGTTAATCTTGGTAATGATTTGGCGGATGTAATAAATGGTGCTAATGCTGGAATAGTGTTGGTTAATGGTGAGGACGATAAGTTAGTAGGTGCAGCTGAATTATTGTTATCAAATAAAGATTATCGTATAGGGTTGGGTAATAATGCATGGATGTTATTACATGACAAATTTTCAGTTAGATCAGCCACCGATAACATATGTAAACAACTTACAGAAATGAAAAATTCATAGTGTTATAAATCAATCTAGTGGAGTTTTTGGATGGAGTTTATCGTCTTTTAAGACGGTTATTGGGAAAGCTTATTTAGGGCAGCCCCATATTTTTTATAGTAATTAGTGTCATTGTATTCACTTGAGGTCCAATATTAACTTTTTAATATTACGAGGATTGATTACGGTTAAAAACGAACCGGCAGAGACTCCTACACATAGGAGTAGTAGTTTTATAGAGATAGGTTCATCTACCAGCAAACAAGCAAAGATGACTGCCCAGATGGCGTAAGTGATGTTTAAGCTCATAGCACGGATGGGTTGAAGCATGCAGATTGCTTTGTAGTAGAAGAGGTACGATAGTGTGGCTACCAGAGAAGTGAATAATAATAGGGAGTATAATCCTGTATTTGAGAAGATATGTACAATATCAGGAAAAGAGTGAATGAATAATATGATAATGACTAAATAGCCTACTGAGGATGATAATTGCCTGATGAAATAAGCGATATCAGCAGGTATGTCTTTATTCATGCCGTAAGAGCTGATAACAACTTCGGAACTCCAGCCGAGTGCGCATATAAAAGCGAAGAGAAAGCCTATCCAGCCAGATATTGTTTGGGTTGATGCTGAGTAACCTAATATCATGGTACATATAACAGCTAGTATTAATCCCAATATACCGATAAGGTGAATGCGATCTTTAAGTAGGAAGAAAGAAGTTAGTGCGCCAATAGCAGGATAAGTGGCCGAGATAGTTGCTGTGTAGCTAATACCAATGTATTGAATAGCTAAAATATAACAAGACATGCCAATTGGGCCGCCAAATATAGCCGCCAGTATAATTATTCCATTTTTCTTGTTCTTGGGGATAAGGCGTATCTCTCGGTATTTTCCTTTAGCTATAAGATATATAAACATATATACGCATGAGATTAGATCATTTAGGAAAGCGAGTACGATAGGAATGAAAAGACAACAGGAAAGTGCGGTGTTTTTTAGTAATAATGCGAAAAGTACGCCACTTAGCCCCCAGAAGACACCAGAGGAGAGTCCATAGGCATTGGCTGTTATTTTACTATTAGTGAATATAGCCATTTGAGTACTTTTTCATAAATTTATAGACTCATGCCAAGGGGCTAGCCCCATAATTTCCAGATGTTTAACCATTTTCCTTTATTAAGGGAGGAATTGAAGGAAGTATAATGCATATGATATATCTAATAATGAGGTTTTTGTTGGCTTGTTATTTTTATTTTCTGAATTATGTGATTTTGATTGCTTATGTGTTAAAAATTTCATAGGATTATTGTTTATCCAGAAGGCTAATATCGACAATATGACTTTCAGCCAGCGTCATAACATAAATGTATTTATAGATGTTATTTTAAAAGGTCGTAAATATAATCTTTAGGATGAAAATCAATAGGTGCATTGATGAGGATCTGCCTAATATTTTTAAAATCGTAATTTTCACAAGATGTTTTTAAGTTATTTAATAATGGATCTAATTTATCCCAAGTCAGAAAAATTTCATTAGCTGTCATTATTCTTGGGTGATTGGTGCCAGAAACGTTATCTCCAATTAAGAGTTCTTCATAAAGTTTTTCACCAGGTCTTAATCCAGTAATTTTGATTTCGATATCGCCATGAGGATTGGTTTCATCTTTTACTGTCAGGCCGGAAAGGTGGATCATTTTTCGGGCGAGATCATAAATTTTTACTGACTCTCCCATATCCAGAACAAAAACATCGCCGTTATTGCCCAGTGCTCCTGCCTGGATAACTAACTGGGCAGCTTCTGGGATCGTCATGAAATAACGGGTAATGTCTTTGTGGGTGAGGGTTATCGGTCCACCACTTTTTATCTGTTTCTCAAACAGGGGGACAACGGAACCGGATGAACCAAGGACGTTGCCAAAGCGAACCATTGAGAATTTTGTATGGCTGTTCTCTTTAGCAAAGGCTTGTAGTATAAGTTCGGCAAATCTTTTTGTTGCGCCCATTGTATTTGTCGGGCGGACGGCTTTGTCAGTAGAGATTAATACGAATTTGTCAACTTTTTGATTAACTGCGGCTTTAGCCAGTGAGAGGGTGCCAAAGATATTGTTATTAATGCCCTCTATGGTATTCATTTCTACCAGTGGAACGTGTTTATATGCCGCAGCGTGGTATATGGTATTAATGTTAAATTTATTGATTATTCTGGTTATCTTGTCTGAATCTTTTATATCACCTAAAATTGCAGTAATTGCTATATTCAGATCTCTATCTGAATTTATCTTTTGTAACTCTTTTTCTATTGAGTAAAGGCAATATTCGGTTAATTCAAATAAGACCAGTTGCGAAGGAGATTGAGTGATGATTTGCCGGCATAACTCTGATCCGATTGAACCTCCGGCGCCGGTAATAAGCACATTTTTGTTTTTGATGTTTTTACTGAGTAAACTTTGTAGTGGGTTAACCGGTTCTCTTCCTAGCAGATCGTTAATGGAAACACGTTTCAGTGAGTTTATTTGCGCTTTTCCTTCAACCAGATCATTGAAGCTTGGGATGGTGAGGATTTCACAATGTTCTTTTTGTAGTTTCTCAAGTATTTTTTTTCTATCAGATATAGATGCACTGGGTATGGCTAATAATATTTTCTTTATATGATATTTTTCTACTAAGAGCGTTATCTTCTCTGGAGAAAAGACACAAATTCCATGAATAGATAAATTGTGTAATTTATGATTATCATCAACAAAAGCAATCGGATTGAATTCTCTATGCTCTCTTAATATAGGTAAGAGTTGTCGGCCAGATTCTCCGGCTCCATATATGATAACAGGAGCGCCTTTATATTTTATTAAATTACGTAGCGTTCTATAGACAAATCTTGTTCCGCAGAGTGAGATAACTAAGAAAGAAAAATAGATAATTGGTACAGTTCTGGGTAAAAATGCTTGTTGATATAAGGAAATTGCGGTCAATAATAGAGTAGATAGAAATGAACCAACAATGGCCCATTTCAATATACTCATGTTGACATATTTTAATATGGATCTATAGAAGCCAATTCTTAAGAAAATAAATAGCGTTAAAGGTATAGTGAATATAATCGTTAACCAATGTTGTAAGCTGTAGATGGGGACTTCTCTGTCAAGGCGTAGCCACATGCTTAGCCAGTATGAAATAATGATAATAAATATATCTACAATCAGAAGAACGATGGTTTTGATTAATCTATCTTGATTGAAAAACATTCTCTTGTTCATAATGGTTAATTACCTAAACACTACTTTGTAAATTGTTTTAAAAATGATCTTTAGGTCATAGAGAAATGACTTTTTATCAATATACTCTAAGTAGTACTTGGCTTTTATCGGCATAATAATATCGATATAAGCTTGATGAGGATCTTTATATTGGCTTAGTATCTGGTTTTCATCTATCATTTCTATGGAAGCCAAATCTGTTATGCCGGGTTTTACCGATAATATTTTGTTTCTGACATCATCTGGATATTTGTCCATAAATTGTGGTACTTCGGGTCTTGGCCCGACTAAGCTCATTTTTCCTCGAACAACATCAATCAGTTGAGCTAATTCATCAATTTTATATTTACGTATAAATTTTCCAGAGTGGGTAATACGCAGATCATTACCGATAGTAAGTTGTCCTTTTTGCTCTGATCCCGTCGTCATGCTCCTAAATTTGTGAATATAAAAATCTTGATTATATTGGCCCACTCGTTTTTGTCGGAAAAAAATAGGACCTTTTGAATCCATTTTTATCCAGATAGCAATAGCGATTAAAATAGGGAGTAATAGGATGAGTCCAATGAGAGAAGAAATAAAATCAAAAAGCCTTTTTATAGCTAAATAATATGTCGTCATTTATGCCAAGATCTCTTTAATTGTTTTGATAACGTAGATTTGGTCTTCTTTTGTCATTTTTGTATATAAAGGAATAGATACAATTCTTTTAAAATTTTCTTCTGCGACAGGGAAGTTGTTTTCATTAAGAGAATAGGTATTTTTCCAGATGGGTTGTTTATGCAGTGGAATAAAATGGACAGAACAGCCGATATTTTTTTCTGCCATTTTTATAATAAAGTCATCTCTGGATATTTTGGCTTTGTCATTTAATCGAATGGTATATAGATGCCAGGCGTGTTGGCTATTAGGTTCTTTAGGTTTAGTCGGTAAGATAATAGGCAGATCTTTTAATTCATCATCATAGAGTTTCGCCATCTCCTCTCTTTTCTTGTGGAAAGTGTTTATTTTCTGTAATTGATGGATGCCGATGGATGCACAAATATCGGGCATGTTATATTTATATCCTGGTTCAATCACTTCATAATACCAGGCAGGTATTTTAGATTGATATCTATCAAAGGCATCTTTGCTAATGCCGTGGAGACGCATTATTTTTGCTCTTTTTATGATATCTGGATCTTTGGAGACTAGCATGCCGCCCTCTGCTGTCGTCATGGTTTTATTCGCGTAGAAGCTGAATACCGTGACATCGGTGTCTAGTGTGCCAATTTTCTTTCCCTTGTATAAAGTCGGAAATGAATGGGCGGCATCTTCAATTATTCGTAAATTAAATTTTTTAGCTAACGCAATAATGGCATCCATATCACAGGATAAACCCGCAAAGTGTACCGGCATAATTGCTTTAGTTTTGGCGGTTATGGCTTTTTCTATTGCTATTGGGTCAATATTCAGGCTGTCAGGTAAAGAGTCAACAAAAACAGGGTGAGCCCCTAAATAACGGACAACTTCTGCGGTTGCCGTAAAGGTATAGGTCGGAACGATGACTTCATCACCCGGCTGAATGCCAATGGCTTCCAACGCTAAATGTAATCCCGCCGTAGCTGAATTTACAGAAATTGCTTCAACATCAGAACCCAAATATTGGGCAAAATCTTGTTCAAATCTTCTGGCTTTAGGCCCGGTGGTTATCCAACCCGTTTTAAGTGAGTCAATAACTTCATCAATTTCAGATTGTCCAATTTCAGGTAATGCAAAAGGAAGGAATTTATTATTCATGATTGATTATGGCCTTGATGAAATTGTCTGCTAATATGGAATAAGCGTGATTTTCTAAAGCGTAAATTTTACCTTTTTGTCCCATTTGGTTTAATTCTTTAGTTGATAATTCACTGAGTTTTAATAAGGCTTGAGCAATGTCTTCTGGCTTGCCTGACTTAACGGTGATACCGCAATTCACTTCGGAAACCGGATCATTACCGGCATCAATCGCACATAAAATGGGTTTACCCGCCATCATATAATCGATAAGTTTATTGGGGCTGATGCCAAATCTGAATAATGATTGTTTTTGTAACCCTATATAGGCAATGTCAATTTTATTGAGTAGTGTCGGGATTTGAGTTTTAGGAATCGGCTCAAAGAAGATAACGTTATTTATTCCCAGTGATTCAGATTCTTTAATTAAATTCTCCTTTTCGAAGCCAGTGCCAACCAATAAAAAAGTAATGGGTTTATCATGAAGCAGTGAAGCTGTTTTGAGTAATCTTTCTAGTGCATTTGGCCGTCCGTGAGCGCCACAATAACATACAATTTTGTGCCCTTTATTTTTTTCAGCTGTGATTAACGTTTCAAGTAAGCTGTTTAATGGCGTGAGTTGATTTACCCAATCATCTATAACTACACCATTGGGAATAATATGTAATTTGCTGAGGTCTAATCCATGTGCTTTCGTATGTTCCTGTACATTAGGAAGCATGGAAATAACCACATCAGCATGTTTATAAGCTGCGTTTTCAGCAAGTTGGCATAATTGAATAAATGGGTGTTTAGGTGACATTCCCCCTAATTCTATGGGTGAAAGCGGCCATAAATCATGGATTTCAAAGACCAGTTTAGCGTTAGCTTTTTGAGCAATACGTTTTGCCACCCAGATATCCATCGGATATGTACTTGAAGTAATGACAACATCAGGTCGATATTTTTTAACTAGATTGTGACTATCAAACCAAATTTGTCGCAAAAAAGAGAAAATATTTTTGACTCTGGGTAATCCATTTCCGCTATAGCTCGGGGTTGGATACCAGACATATTCTAATCCGTTAATATTTCCGGTAGTTTTTTTATTATTGATTAGTTTGGGTTGTTTTGTTCGGACATGAGAATAGGAGGCTGCAAGTAGGGTAATATTATGTCCAGATTTAATCCATTCTTGCCCTAAATGATATGGGCGAAACTCCATACCCAGGTCCGGCGAACCCGCATAATGGTTTATATAGACGATATTCATAGTAATTTTTCTAATTCGTCAGCAATTCTTGTCGCAGCGATACCGCCGCCATACATAGATTGAATAGAGTCCATATTAGTCCCTATCATGTCATGAACGGCCTGGGTTATTTTTTTATTTTCAGCCTCTGAAAGTTTATTTACGCCGGCTTCAATTAATTCTACCCATTCAGTTTGATCTCTCACGGTGATACAAGGTTTACGGAAGAAGAAAGCCTCTTTTTGAAGTCCGCCGCTATCGGTAATAATCAGAGCAGTGTTTTTGAGTAGCCAAATCATCTCTAAATATCCCACTGGCTCAATTAAATGGACGTCTAAATGTAAGCCGTATTGCGCTAACATTTTTTTAGTTCTTGGGTGAATTGGCATGACTACAATAGCAATTCTTTTATGTATATCATTTAAGGTGTTTACAATTTCAGTTAAACGTGCCTGGTTATCAGTATTTTCAGCACGATGGAGTGTGGTTAATATGAAGTTTTGTATTGAATCCAGCCCATCGGGTTTTTTGGCCATTTGGCTAAAATATAAAGCGGCATCTTCCATGACATCACCGACTTTTCTGATATGAACGGGTTTTGAGCCGAAGCCTTCTGCTTGTAGGTTATTGACGGCAATGTCTGTTGGACAGAATAGAATTGAACTTACATTATCGGTTAATATTCTGTTTATTTCTTCGGGCATCTGCATATTAAAACTGCGTAGACCGGCTTCAACATGGATAATCGGAATATGTAATTTAGATGCGGCTAGTGCGCCAGCTAAAGTCGAGTTTGTATCACCATATACCATGACGGCATCCGGTCTTTCTGTGATAAGTACTTTTTCAACTTCGATTAGCATCTTTCCGGTCATTTCGCCGTGCGAGCCGCCATGAATATTGAGGGTGTAATCCGGTTTGGGGATGGCTAATTCATTAAAAAATATATCAGACATATTAGTATCAAAATGTTGACCTGTATGAATGATAATTTCTTTAAATTTATTATGATTTTTTAAAGCGCGAGATACTGGGCTTGCTTTAATGAATTGCGGTCTGGCGCCTAATACGGTAATGATTTTTTTCATATCGATTAACGTCCAATGTGTTGGTAGAATTTGTGAAGTTTATTTTGTTCAATATCCCAATTGTATTTTTCATTGATTGCTATAAGCCCATTGCGACCCATTTCTTCTGCGATATCAGGGTTATTTGACAAGTAATCTATCGCATTAGCTATTTCTTTAGGGTTTAATGGGTCGATACAAATGCCACAATGGTTTTTTACAACAATATCTTTCCATAATGTGAAATTTGAAGCGATGACTGGGATACCCGCACTCATATATTCGAATATCTTATTGGGTTGGGCATCGATATGATTGGGGAGTGGGTGATATAGCACGATACCTGCAATAGATTGAGATAAAAGTTCTTTGGTTTCTGTGCGATTTAAAAATCCCAGCTCATCTATTTTTTGCCAATTTTTCATACTTCTTATTTTATTCTCTAAAGTTTTGTCAGAGAAATTGCCCGCTAATTTCATTGTTGTATTTGTTGTGAGGTAAGAGAGGGATTCAACCATCTCGGTTATACCTCTAATGTCAGAAATGCCGCCGACATAGCAGACTTGTTTTTCTTTTTCATGCCAGTTGGCGTTTTCATTATATAATTCACCTAATATGGGGTAATTATTAATGTCTATGGTGTTGTTATTGAGTTTTAAGAATTTATCTCTTATTGATGAGGTAGCCGTAATAATTCCATCAAATTTAGGCGTAGAATATTTCTCGTAGAGGGAGAATAATTTAGAGATAATAGCCCGGGTAAATTTATTTAAATAAGGTTTGCTAAAAATTTGTTTTGGGACATCTTCATGGGAATCAAAAATGACTATTTTACCTTTCTTTTTCAGTTTTAGTCCGATAGGGATGAGTTCTGGATCATGGAAATGATATAAGTCAGCGTCTAATTCTAGTGCTTTTTTATAGACTTTATCGGTTGTTTTAAAAATTCTATTTAATCGACCGAGTAATACACCGACATCAATGATAGCAATGTTGTTCTTTACTTCATTACCTTTACCATCTGCGACAATAAGGGAGACCTCATGTTCTTTTTGTAAGGCAGAACACTCTTTTAGAAAAATACGGATGTCGAAACGCGAATGTACCGAGGTCATATGTGTAATTTTCATAAGGATATTTTGTTAGTTTTTGTCGGGAATAAAAATAATAATATGCTTAATGCTAGCAGCCCATAGGTCAGTAGCAATGCTGTAATCGCTGAGTTGGATATTGTATATACAAAGGGTAAATAGAGTGTCGTTGAAAATTCAAATGGAACCTTTTTTGAGCTCAGGTTCATGGCAAAGAGCAATATATTAAATATAAAAAAGTTTATTAATAAGCCCAGTGTGCCGTATCTGGCGATACCGTCTCCAATAAAGCCGGTATTCGCCGATCCCGAGGTACCATAATAGATTTGAGAAACTATTTGAGGCGCTTCTGTCGTAAATTCACTATTAGTGTTGTAGATATAATCATAAAAGTAATAGGTGTTTAATGTGGGTGTGAAGAAGACTCTGCGTAGCCAATGTATCAGTGGATCATAGAAATCGAAAACAAAATATAATATCCCGGCGGTCAGGAATAAATAGAGAATGATGTTGATCACTGAGTTACTTATCGATCTTGTTCCTTTTATGTAGAAGTATAGAATGATAACGGCGAGATTCATGAATGCTATACTTTTTAGTCCTGAAGAGCTGTAGATTAAATAGGAGATCAAAATACTTATTGTAATGAGGAGATATCTAATAGGACCTCGTATATAGAGTGACGCTAATAGTAGCAATGGTGAAATAACATATCCCCCATTGGTGATGATGTACATCGTGAGTAGCGGTGTGCTGTCTTTAAAGTGCTGTCTCACCGAATAAACTTTAAATATATTAGGGGGTATTAAACTTAATCCAGGATTACTCATGACGAATAAGAGTACAATAATACCACATCCTATTATTAGTATTTTATATAAATCCCACGGAATTTTTAGTTTTGGCATCGTTATTCTATCTATTATCCGAAAGAACAATATAGATGAGAAAAATAATATGTTTATTGTGCATACGAAAATGATTGAGTTGATAGAAGCCGAATTAATCAGTGGGAATATAATTGATACCGGTATAATGTAAGTGATATAGATTAACCATAAAAAGACCATCACGGGATTTTTTTGGTTGTTGAGTAAAATGAGCGGTAAGAATGATATCCAACAGAAAAAAATACTTAAGTAACCTTGTGGGGTAATATTATAGCCTCTTACTTCATGAAATGTGTCTAATATAAGCACTGAATTCAGGTAGATAATAACCTGATAGATAAATATTTTCAGGATTATTTTAATATTATTTTGCATTTTTTCTGATAAAGAAGTAAATGAGTGATAATACTAAGATAGACAGGAAATACATAGTGATAAATTGATAATATGCCCAACTCATAGGGCCGTGTTTTATGTAATAATACCCGCTATTAACGACAGATTTATTCCAGTTGTTATATAAGTCTATTATTTCTTTATTTTTAAAATTTTGATTTCTCTCTATCAGATCTTTTAAAAGCAGGGTATGTATTTTATGATATTTAATATTACAGGGATTGCCAATTAAATCATAGCTGGACCATTCGTTTTTTATGTCGAACTTAAATATATTATGGCTGATCGATTGATATAATTTATCGGATAGTCTTTTATTTTCATCTATGTTTAGATAATTTTCAAAGGATTCGATACCATAAGTAGAATAGATCATACCATTTAATACAAAAGCCAATTGGTCTGAATCGGCTTGAGGATCAACATATTCTTCAATCCAGGGCATATTATCTAATGTTGTTAAACTGCCGCCTTTATGGATGGGTGTTAGTGATGATTGATAGAGTAATTTCGACGTTAGCAGATATTTATCATCGCCAAAATGGTCATAAGCCCTTAATAGGAGAATAATGGCATAAGCATCGGTTAATCCAGACCACCAGGGGGCAAAGAGTTTGTTGTTTTTATAGCCTTTATATGACCAATCGAAATCATATAAGTAATGATTTTCACCCTTAAATAATTTTATATTGTTTAATAACCAGTCGGCTGAAAACTTAAAATTAGCGATTAATTCGTTTTGACTGAATTTCGGTGGCGGTACATTCCAGCCGGGTAAGGATGAATCGGTTCGCCATAATATATTAACGTTATCTTTATTTAAGCCTAAAGAAGAGTATATCAGGCCATAGTGAACAACATAAAATGGGGATAAGAATGGTGCGGGAATATGGGGTGAGTGCGATAATGGAAAACCATTGCTATTAAATTCGCGTTGAGCAAATTTTCCTTTCATGACCAAACTTCTTATATTCCCGTTGAATTCATCTAATTCATAAGCATATTTATTGAATGTATAGCTGACAATCATCACGATAATGATATAGGGAATTATTTTTATTATATTTTTGCTTTTCTTCATTTTAACCTTCTTTACGTATGAAAGATAATTTTAAAATATAAGCCGTACTCGTCATATAAAGAATAAAACTTGTGAGTGAAAATAATAACAGGGTAAGATAAATATCGCCTAATAGATATCCAGTAAGGAGGGCGATTAATCTTAATATAATCGATATTGTTTGAATAAATAAATTGCTTTTCTGATGTTCATAAATGGATAAATATATCGATAACGATGAATATATTATTTGTCCACATAAGTGCGGTATTAAACATAATAGATATTTACCTGATTCAAGCCATTCTTCACCGAAAATAAAGGTTATAATGGGTATGCCCGCGAAGTATGTCACTATAGCAAATAAAATAGCAATGAGCGTTAGGCAATAAAATGTTTTTTTTATCTTTAAAAAAGGTGATGTAATCGTGTCTTTTAAATATCCTTGTAATATAGACGAAACGGTTTGGGTTAATAGTGTAATTGGGGCGCCTGATATTCTCGATGCAATTAAATAAAACCCTGCGGATTTTAGCCCATAGGTGGACATGATAAATAATTGAGGTAGTTCATTACTCAATGTGTTAATGAGAGCCGCAGGAAAATCATAAGTTGGAAATTTATAATATTTGTGAGCAAGCAGTTTTACTTTTTTAAATTCATGTTTGTTGATAATTAAACGATATTTTGATCTTTTACTTAAAAATAGAACACCTAATGATTGACCTAATATTTGGCCTAATATGAGACTGCTTGCGCCTAAATGAGTAATGCCACCAATGATTTGAGTGCTAATCATGGCAACTGTTTGCGTTATTTTAGTGATAGAGAGAGCATGGTATTGCTTGTCTCTTATACTATTAAAACTGACTGCACGATAAAACCCATAGGTGATAATACCTAGGGGGATAAAGTATATATAATTTCCTATAATTATCTTTTCTGAGATATTAGATATTGCAATAACAGTGATAACTATCAAGCTAATGGTTATGGGAATAATGCAAGATAATGTGATTAGTGAATTAATTTCACGCTTTTTTCCTGATGCACTGATTGAAAATTCATAACGAAGACAAGCACCGACGGCAAAAACACTTAAAAGCGATGAAAATGAAGCATAAATACCTAATTCTTCAGGTGAAAATAGTCTGGTTAATACCGGTGTTGATAGCAGTAATAATATCTGGCTGAATAATGATGAGAGTAATAAGCCAGATATATTCCTCAATAATTTATAATTCATAGATTTTAAATTGAACTGGCAATTTTATTAATTAAATCTATGGATAAATAGGGGTGCATAGGCAAACTAATCACTTCTTGTGCGATTTCATCTCCTATAGGCAGGGTAATATTACTAGCCACCGCGGGTTGTTTATTCAGGGGAATGGGGTAATGAATGGCGGTGGGAATACCTTGTTCTTTTAATTTGTGTTGTAATTCATCGCGATTTTTAACCCGGACAGTATATTGCGCATAGGCCGAGAGATTGTGAGGCTCAATATACGGCGTGGTCATGATGCCGATATTGTTCAACGCCTGATGATAGTTTTCTGCCACATGCTGACGTAATACCATTTCTTCATCAAATATCTCCAGTTTGGGCAGCAGAATGGCCGCTTGCAGGGTATCTAAACGGCTGTTCACCCCGATTCGGATATGGTGGTATCGTCGGTCTTGTCCGTGTCGGGCAATTTGGCGAATAATTTTCGCCAGTTCTTTATCCTGGGTGAAAATCGCCCCGCCATCCCCATAGCAGCCCAGCGGTTTACTGGGGAAGAAACTGGTGCAAGAGATTTTGGTTAAATTGCAGGAACGCTTGCCTTTATAGGTGGCGCCGAAACTCTGGGCCGCGTCTTCTATCACGGTCAGATTATATTTTTCGGCGATGGCATTGATTTCGTCAAAATCGGCACATTGACCAAATAAGGAAACCGGAATGATGGCTTTGGTTTTCGGGGTAATCGCCGCTTCAAGTAGCGCCGGATCTAAATTATACGTCGTGGGTTTGACATCAACATAAACCGGGATACCGCCCAGTAGCGCAACGGTTTCAGCGGTGGCAATGTAGGTAAAGCCCGGGGTAATTACTTCATCGCCCGGTTTGATGCCAATCGCCATTAAAGCAATTTGTAAGGCATCGGTGCCATTGGCGCAGGTAATGCAATATGGCGCCCCGGTATATTCAATGAGCCTGTCTTCTAATTCGGCGACTTCAGGCCCTAAAATATATTTTCCATGCGCTAATACTTTCTGGATATTCGCGTCAATTTTATCTTTAATTTTAAGCTGCTGTGCTGCCAGATCGGTAAATTGCATGCCTTGGTCCTTGATTATTTAATGCGCACGACAATGTTGTTATTGAGCTGATAAATATGATGGGTGTGCGGGCAGGTAGCTGTCGCTTGGCCGTGTAGCGGTAAATCTAACTGTTCGCCAAATTCACTCATCCAGCCAATTTGTTTGGCCGGCACCCCCACCATCAGGGCATAATCGGGAACATCTTTATTCACTACCGCGCCGGCGCCAATAAAAGCATAGGCGCCAATGGTGGCGCCACAAACAATGGTACAGTTGGCGCCTAAGGTGGCGCCTTTTTTTACTCGCGTATTTTTATATTCACTTTTTCTTTCAATCAATGAGCGAGGATTATAGACATTGGTGAACACCATGCTGGGACCACAAAATACCCCGTCTTCCAGATGAACATTGTCATAAACCGAGACGTTATTTTGTATTTTGCAGTGATTGCCGATGGTGACTTGATTGCCAATAAAGACATTTTGTCCTAAGGAGCAACCCTCGCCGATTTGGGCGCCAGAACAGACATGGGTGAAATGCCAGATACGGCTGTTTTTCCCGATTTGTGCCCCTGCATCCACAATGGCGCTGGGATGTATCATTACGTGTTCCGCTGACATGAGACCGGTTCCACAGGTTTAATAGGTTAAAGGCAAAGAAACGGTTTTATTATCTCTGGCTGAGAGATAGGCCGCGATAAGCAGTTCTAATGATTTTAGTCCTTCCCGGCCATCGGTTATCGGTTTGGCTTCGCCTTTCATCACCTCAATGACATTTTTATAATAAAGCGGATGACCAAATCCGTACACCGAAGTGGTTTCGTAATTGGCGGTTTTGACTTGCTGGTCATACTCTTTTTCGTCAGCGAAATGCCATTCCTGGATTTCATTGACGGCTAATCCCCCCACTCTGACCGTGCCTTTTTCGCCTAAAATGGTGATGGAGCCTTCAAGATTTTGAGGATAAGTACACATGGTGACAGCCATTGAGCCTAATGTGCCATCCCGCCAGCGGATATTGAGTACCCCGGTATCTTCTGTTTCGATATCTAAGTGGGTCGAGGTCATGGCCTGAACATCTTTGACCGGGCCGATTAACCATTCAATTAAATCAACATAGTGGCTCGCCTGATTCATGAAGGCGCCGCCATCAAATTCCCAGGTGCCCCGCCAGGCGGCCTGGTCATAATAGGCTTGGGGACGGGTCCAGAAAACATTGAGGTGGACCAGATGAATTTTGCCAAACCGTTTTTCACTAACCGCCCGTTTCAGTAATTGCAGGGTGGCATTTAAGCGGTTTTGTTTGACGACAAAGAGGTGTTTTCCGGCTTTGTCCGCGGCTTTAACCATGTTTTCCCCCTCAGCCAGCCGGGTGGCCATCGGCTTTTCGGTGACGACATGAAAACCTTTATCAAAGCAGGCCATTGCCTGTTCTGGATGCAGGCCGGAGGGGGTGGTCAGGATAATGATATCGGCGGTGATGTTATCCAGCATCGTATTTAAGTCGCTAAAACCCGGAACACCGGTTTTTTCTACCGCCGCATTTAATGCGTTTTGATTGTTATCACAGACGGCCACTAATTCAGCCGTGTCTTGATGTATTTCCAGAGAGTTGAAATGATTTTTAGCGATCCGCCCACAACCGACTAAAGCAAATCTTATCTTTCTGTCTTTGATAATACTCAGCATATCTTTTCCTAAGTTAAGCTTTGATAATGTTTCTGTGATGGGGTGCATATTTGCCACGGGTATCGACGACTAATTTGGCGTTATTAATAATTAATTCATAATCAAATTTATCGTGATCGGTGGCTAAAATAACGCAGTCGAAGTCTTTGAGACTCTTTTCAGTGACAGGGTGGCTGATTAAATTAAAATGATGTTCCCGCATTTTTGGGAAGACCGGAACATGCGGATCGGCATATTCAATATTGGCTCCTAATCCTCTTAATTTTTCCATAATATGCACGGAGGGGCTTTCTCGCATATCATCCACATTCTTTTTATAGGCGATGCCGAGGATTAAAATGCGGCTGCCATTAATGGATTTATTCGCTTTATTAAGGGCTAATACGGTTTTATTGACCACATAATCGGGCATGGAGGAATTGACTTCACCGGAGAGTTCAATAAAGCGGGTATTGATACCATATTCTCGGGCTTTCCAGGTTAAATAGAAGGGATCAATCGGAATACAGTGGCCGCCTAATCCGGGGCCGGGATAATAGGGAACGAAGCCGAAGGGTTTGGTTGCCGCGGCTCTAATCACTTCGTGGATATCAATCCCCATTTTATCGGCAACCAGTTTCATTTCGTTGACTAAGCCAATATTGACCGCCCGATGAATATTCTCCAGGAGTTTTGTCATCTCGGCGGCTTTGGTTGAGCTGACGGGAACAACCTGGTCAATGGCGTGTTGATAAACGGCGATACCGGCTTTTAAGCAGTTTTCAGTATGACCGCCTATGACTTTAGGAATGGTGCGGGTTTCGAAATCGGGATTGCCGGGATCTTCCCGTTCGGGTGAATAGACCAGAAAGATATCTTCACCTACTTTTAATCCGCTTTCTTCAACCCGAGGGAGTAACTCTTCTTCCGTGGTGCCCGGATAGGTAGTGCTTTCTAAGGAGAGGACTTGTCCGGCTCTTAAATACGGTTTCACCCTGTCCGTGGTGTTAATCACGAAACTGATATCGGGTTCACGGTATTTATTTAACGGCGTTGGAACGCAAAGAATAATGGCATCGCATTGCGCGATTTTGGTGAAATCCGTGGTGGCTTCAAAACCGGTCTTTATCGCTTTGCTGATTTTGGCCGCGGGAATATGTTCAATGTAACTTTGGCCGTGATTTAATTTATCTGTTTTTTCTTGATCGATATCGAAACCAATGACGTTAAAACCGATATCGTTATATCTGAGCATTAACGGTAAGCCAACATAACCCAGGCCAACAATGGCAATGGTGGCGGTTTTATTATCAAATTTCTCGGTGAGAATGTTGAGTGAGGACATATTTTGCCTTTTAAGGTGATGACTTAAAAAATAAAATTTATGAAAGTAAATTACATTTGGTTTTTAATAGGATGTTATCTATTTTCATAAGTTTTATTTGGCAGGTGAAACTTTAACAAGCTTTGCAAATAGATTTTGTAAGATATATTTCTGAAATAATAAATAAGGTAATAACAACGCTACCGCACTAGGTTATTGGCTCCCAGAACTCCATAGAATCTTATAATTTTATCTACAGTTTTGATTTTTCAGTGCTTTTGTCTGCTGTAATAGCAAAACAATTAAAGATAAGTATTTCTAATGAATAATAAGGGAGGTTAAACCGTCAGACTCGCCGGGTCAAGCATAAATAAAATTTATTTATTTAATAAATTTTTAGAATAAGGTTAGCAAAAATCTGTATTATCGGCCATGAAGTGGTAGCCAAATAACCAAGCGTAAGCCGCCGAGTGGGCTGTCCTCAGCTCGTACCCAACCACGGTGCTGGTTAATCGCGGTTTCAACAATGGCTAAGCCAAGGCCAGTGCCGCCGGATTCCCGATCGCGGGCTTCGTCTGTACGGTAGAAAGGGCGGAATATGTGTTCGCGGTCTTCTGGGTTGACACCCGGACCGTCATCATCAACGGTAATGGTGATCCCTTGATTATCGGTGTGAAATGCGACCGCAATATGGTGGTGGGAGTAGCGCAAGGCATTACGCACGATATTTTCAAAAGCACTGCCAAGTGCTAATGGGTTGCAGTAAATTGCCCAAGAACTCGGTGGTAAAGTCGCTTCAAGGATTTTGTCCATCTGTTCGGCTTCGAAGCGGGCATTGTCAAGAATATCGTGCCATAAATCTGTCATTTTGATGCTTTCTCTCAACAGTTCATTTTTATGCTGACTGCGGGAGAGCACTAACAGATCGTTAATCATGCTGTCTAGCCGTTGGGCTTCTGTCTCAATTCTTTCCAGCTCTTTACTCTCGCCATGACGGCGGCGGAGTAATGCTGTTGCAAGCTGTAGGCGGGTGAGCGGTGTGCGTAGTTCGTGGGAGATATCGGAAATTAGCCGTTGTTGTGCGGTGACCATTCTTTCCAACACACTGATCATTTGGTTGAAACTGTTACCGGCGGCCAGAAACTCTTGTGGGCCAGCTTCCAGTTCTGGATGCTGACGTAGATTACCTTTAGCAACATCGTCGGCGGCATTTTTTAATTTGCGGGCAGGTTTAGCTAAACTCCATGCCAGCCATAATAGGAGGGGCGCACTGATTAACATCGTGGCGGTTAATAGTAATAGTGGCCGGTCAAACATCAGATTAATGAAATCCGATTGTGGGCTATTCGCTGGACGAACTAAATAAAGTTGATAATGATCTTCTCCATCTCGAATGGAAAAGGGTCCTAACATTTCAGAGCGGCCATATTTTTTCTTTTTCGGGTGATCGGCGTTATCTGATTGTCCAATAAAGTTGCGGACAACTTGCATTTCGCTTCTTTGTGCGCCAATCACTCTCCCTTCACTGGTGACCAGTATCAGGCGCTGGCCTGGGGGGGCCCATTTTTCAATCGCGCGGAATAAACGGCGCCACCAAAGTAAATCGTTAGCGGGATCTTGAGCTAATTCTGCTTCGATATGTTGTTCCAGCATAACTCCCTGCCGATATTCATTTTCCAGCAGAGAGGTTAGTTGTCTGGAATCCAGTTTCGGCACCATTAATACCAACATTAGGACTAACGCCAGAGTAAACCAGAAAATTGCGAAGATGCGTGCCGTTAAACTGTTTATCATGTCGCAGATACCATTAAATATCCTCGCCCACGTAAAGTCTTAAACCAGGGTAGTCCATCTTCCCGCTCAGGTAATTTACGGCGTAGGTTAGAGATATGCATATCAATTGCTCGGTCAAATGGGGTGAGTCGCTTACCTAATACTTCTTGGCTCAAATGTTCGCGGGAAACAACTTGACCTAAATGTTGAGTTAGTAAATAGAGCAAGGTAAATTCAGTACCGGTTAAATCGAGAATCTGATTAGCGAAGCTGGCTTCCTGTCGGCCGGGGTTCAATTGCAGGTTATCGACCTGAAGCGTAGGTAGGCCACTGTCTGTTTGTTGCTGCTCACTCCAGTTTGAGCGGCGAAGAATAGCACGTATACGCGCTACTAACTCACGATCATTAAATGGTTTGGCAAGATAGTCATCCGCCCCTAATTCTAGTCCCAGAACACGATCCAAATCACTTCCTCGCGCTGTCAGCATAATGACTGGCGTTTGATGGTGTAGACGCAGCTCTTTCAATGTCGTAATGCCATTTTTACGCGGCATCATAATATCGAGTAGTAGTAAGTCGATCGAATCG
The DNA here is from genome assembly GCF_000612035.1 of Photorhabdus aegyptia. Classification (NCBI taxonomy): domain Bacteria; kingdom Pseudomonadati; phylum Pseudomonadota; class Gammaproteobacteria; order Enterobacterales; family Morganellaceae; genus Photorhabdus; species Photorhabdus aegyptia. The sequence goes on from NZ_JFGV01000053.1 coordinate 32,664, forward strand.
TCAAGGAATTTTAATGCCTGCTCTCCGTCATGAGCGATCACAACGTTAAATCCTTCCATTTCAAGTAATTCTTTTAATAGTGATGTCAGTTCACGGTCATCATCAACTAATAGGATTTTATGCATCGATTACTTCCTCCAAGAACAAAAATACGATAACAAACTTTGCTATTCCACGACTTTACGTTCTTTTACAAGCCTTTGACGCTAGTTTGCAGCCGCGTAGGTATAGTTGTCCACATTGGACCTAATAGCATCGTTCGGGGAAACGAGGAGTTGTTTAATGCGTAACATAGCAGCGTTAGTTTTAGCGTCAATGTTTGTTCTTGGCTCAACAGCATCTTTAGCTGGAACAGCAAGTACAATACACGCTGCTACGGTACCCGATAATTGTGCGCCTTGCGATTATAAAAATGTAGGAAACTATCATTATCGTAATAATGATGCTGGTGACAATGACCATATGTTCAGCGGTATCACTTTAACTGAGCAGCAGCGTCAACAGATGCGTGATTTGGTAGGGCAGAAACATCAACCACGTTCATCGATGTCGATGAGTCGCACAGAGCGAGAAGAGATGCGTAAGCTGGTCACTGCGGAGGATTTTGATGAGGTGGCAGTAAAAGCCCTGATTGAAAAGATGCTCAGATGTAATGTGGAACGTCAGGTAGAAATGGCCCGTATCCATCACCAGATGTACCAACTGTTGACGCCGGAGCAACAAGTACAATTGGAGCAACATTATCGGCAGCGTATGTCCCAGTTACCGAACTGATTTGTAATACCCATAGCAGCAAAGTAGTAGTAAATGAGAATTTTTCCTTGCCATAGACACCATCCCTGTCTTTTCCCCCGCCTTATGGCGGGATTTTTTTATCTGGCTAAGATTAATTCACTTTAAAATCAACCAGATAAAAGTTTTACAAGCAACTGTAAGTAGCGTGGAAATTTTCAAGTGTGGACACTAGTGTGGACACTTTTGAGTGCTACGGTTGCTTATGATTGCTAAATTTCCATGCCGCCATTCAGTGGGTTTAACGTGATTGCAAATTGCAAATAGTCGGGTGCCAGATGAGCATACGCCATAGTTTGTTGTATATTGGCATGACCGAGTATTTGTTGCAGTGCAACAATGTTTCCACCTTTCATCACAAAATGACTCGCGAATGTGTGGCGTAGAACGTGTGTTGCTTGTCCTTCTGGTAAATCAGGTTTTATTGATTTTAACTTTGTACGAAAGCTTTCGTAATCAACGTCAAATAATTCCCCTGACTTCTGTTTGATTTCCTTTTCTAACTCTTTTGATATCGGAATAGTTCTTTGCTTGCCATTTTTGGTTTTTAAAAATGTCACTCGGCAACTCTTTACTTGGGCGCTTTTTAAGGTTGATGCTTCTCCCCATCTAGCACCTGTGCTGAGACATAGCAGCGCAATTTTTCTTTCATCCCCTGATAGTACTGATAACAGAGTTTTGACCTCTTCTTTTGTTAAAAAGGTCATTTCTGGCTGTTTTTCCTTTAACGGGGGTAATCCATTCAGTGGGTTGCTACCGCTAAAAACTTCAAGTTTTTGCAATGTCGTTATCATTCCTGATAGACGATACATATCCCGATTTATCGTTGACGCTTTGATCCCATCAGCCAGGCGATTACTGCGGTGTTCCAGTAAAACATGTTTGTTAAGACGGTTTATCGATGGATCATTTAACTGCCTGATTGTCTTCATCAGTTGTCGTTTTTCTATAGTGCCGTTCTCTGCGGTTTGTCCGTGATATAGCCACCATAAGTTCAGTAAATCGCTAAGGTCTCGTCTACTAGTCCTTGCACTGAGTTTTTGAGCATTTGCCATTGAATGACGTTCGAAAGCAATAGCTTCTGTCTTCTTGTTGAATGTTCTCCTGATGCGATTTCCGTGTCGCCCAAGAGGTCTAATGTCCACCATATAACGACCATCATCGAGCTTCTTAATTGGCATAAGTAAGCCCTTCGATGAAACTGACAGATTGTGACCACAACTCGTCAGCATACGCATAACCAATATCTAGCCAATTTTCTGGTTTGAGTGGAATGAGGTTTCGTTCTCTGGCCCATTGTGCGCGATAGCCGGCGAGACTTGACCAGCTTCCGGTGCTGTAGTGTCAGTCATTAGCCACAGCGTATATTTTTTGAACTTAGGGTGTTGAGTTAATTTAGAAAGTGTGTTCCAGCCGGGTTCGTTATGTCCTCCCTCTAATTTTTTTAATGTGCTAAGAGGGAGCTGCATGATTTCACAGAATTGTGATTGACTCAGGTTCTCTGCATTACGCATGGCCTTTATTTAATTCTGATGATGAAAAATATAAATCACAGATATGGCACGCATCAGTATTTTTATTTCTAAACCGGTATTGCTTTAATGGCCTGTGTCGTTATAACTCAAAAGGTGAATTCAATGTACCTTTTGGGAACAATTAAAATTACTGACTGACTCGCTGGAATTGCGCATGGTCGCGTTAATTAAGCGCTTGAGGGAAAACCCAAGCCTGAGAGAGCCGCATTTAAAACCGATAGAGAGGTATAAAGGGCTGTTTGAGCTGAGAGCAAAAGCCAAAGACGGAATAGCCAGAAGTTTTTTTGTTATGCTACAGGGAAGAAAATCTATCTGTTACGATGCTTTGTGAAAAAAACTAATGCTACTCCCCTGAATGAACTCAGGATAGCGATTGCGCGAAAAAATGAACTGACAGAACCATCAAGAGATTAAGAGGAAATATGATGCGTGATGATTTAGACCTCTACATTGAGGAAAGAACCAAAGAAAATCCCCGATTTAAAGCCACGTTAGCGGAAGAGGAGAAAGAGCTTGAATTAGTGATTGAGATGCAGAATATGCTGACTGAATGGCGGAAACATGCTGGGCTGACCAGCGCTCAGGTTGCTGAAAAAATGGGTATCAAACCACCGACTGTATCAAAAATAGAAAGAAAGAGGGCGTTCAGAATTCTGTGTCACGTTAATTTAGCGGTTACAACGTTATCACATTATCCAAACGCC
>NZ_JFGV01000052.1:0-37248 GCF_000612035.1 Photorhabdus aegyptia
TAAGATGGTGGGTCGTGCAGGATTCGAACCTGCGACCAATTGATTAAAAGTCAACTGCTCTACCGACTGAGCTAACGACCCATCTTGTGACTTCTCTCGGCAACGGCGGCATATATTACTGATTTCTCCGCGCTACGCAATGATTATTTTTTCAAATTACGTTTAAATGCTTATTAAGCACTCAATCAACCCCGAAAATGTATCACTACACCCTTCCGGGGCCAATAATTACAGCGTAGAAAGCTTTTTCTCCGCCAGTTTAGCTGCGTTCGAACCAGGATATTGTTTCATGACCTGTTGATAAACCGATCTCGCTTTATCCTTTTGGCCCTTGTCCTGCATGATTAAACCAACTTTATAAAGCGATTCACCACTCTTCTGCGACTTTGGATACTCTTTTACTACCGTAGCAAAGTAATAAGCAGCTTCGTCTTTCTTACCCTTGTTATAATGAAGTTGCCCTAACCAGTAATTAGCATTAGGCATATAACTCGATTTCGGGTAACTCTTCACGAAACTCTGAAAGGCTACAATTGCTTTATCATATTCTTTGGTATTCACTGCCAAATGAACAGCAGCGTCATAATCACCCTTTTCACTGCCCGTGCCGACAGATGATGATGCCTTGTTACCACTATGACTCGCTGTTGAAGAAGCTGTATTTGCAGCAGGTTTACTCCCCTCAGAACTGGTAGCACCTTCCAGTTGCTGATAAATGTCCTTCTGCCGCTCTATAATCTGATTGAGCTGATACTGATTCTCCTGAATCTGCCCTCGAAGCATGTCAATATCACGTTGAGAATCAGCCAGTTGTTGCTGGAGTTGCGTTAACAGCTGACTATGAGCGTTGGAAATACGCTCTAATTGGGTAAGGCGCTCATCGGTAGAACCCGAGCCGACATTACTGATTGGCGCTTGGGCAATAGCGGCCCAAGGAACCGCTACGCCAACCAGTAACGACAGACCCAAAAAATGATGTCTGAAGTTACTGTTCATGAACTACTCTTAGTATGCCAGTACTGCGCGACGGTTTTTAGCATAGGCTGCTTCGTCGTGACCCAGTACAGCAGGTTTCTCTTTACCGTAAGAGACGATAGAGATTTGCTCACCGGAAACACCTTTGCCTTGCAGGTACATTTTCACTGCATTAGCACGGCGTTCACCTAATGCGATGTTGTACTCAGGAGTACCACGTTCGTCAGCATGACCTTCTACAACAACTTTATAAGATGGGTTGCTGCGCAGGAATGCCGCGTGAGCGTCTAACAGCTGAGTAAAATCTGAGCCAACGTCGTATTTGTCAAAACCAAAATATACGATGTTGTTGTTTTGTAGCTCTTGCATTTGCTGACGAGCTAATTCCTCTGCTGACAGACCCGCATTAGTTTCGTTAACAGTGCCGACACCAGTCTGATCGTTATCAGCATTCTTGTTAGAACTACACGCTGCTACGGCCATAACTGGTAAAGCTAACATCAGCCCTTTTAGCACTTTGTTCAGTTGCATCTCTTTGATCCTTTTAAAATTTGCCATACATATTATTATGCATCACAGATACGGCGACCAGGCAGGGAATTTTACCTGTCCATCGGTTGCCGGAAGACGCGCTTTGAAACGCCCGTCAGTCGAAACTAGCTGCAATACAGTCCCCAACCCTTGGGTGGAGCTATAAATCACCATAGTGCCGTTAGGTGCGATACTCGGCGTTTCATCCAGGAACGTGTCCGTCAAAATTTGAACGGCTCCCGTTGCCAGATCTTGTTTAGCTATGTGCTGCTTACCACTCTCTGAGCTGACCATCACCACAAAATTGCCATCTGCGCTTACATCAGCATCCTGGTTTTGTGTGCCTTCCCAAGTGAGGCGTTGCGGAACACCGCCATTAATATCGGTTTTATATAACTGTGGACGACCACCCTGATCAGAGGTATAAACCAAAGTCTGGTTATCCGGCATCCAACTCGGCTCAGTATTGTTACTGCGCCCATCTGTAACCTGACGAATCTGAGCTGAACTCAAATCCATCACGTAAAGATTCAAACTACCCGATTTAGACAGAGCAAATGCCAATTTACTGCCATCCGGGGAAAATGCAGGTGCGCCGTTATGACGCGGGAAAGAGGCAACCTGACGTACCTCACCACTCGCCAAGGTCTGGATAACCAAGGCAGAACGGCCACTTTCAAATGTCACATAAGCCAGTTTGGCGCCATCAGGAGACCATGCAGGCGACATCAACGGTTCCGGTGAACGGTGAACGGTGAACTGGTTGTAACCATCGTAATCAGATACACGCAGTTCATACGGATATTTACCACCATTTGTCTTTACAATGTAAGCCAGACGAGTACGGAATGCGCCTTTAATGCCCGTCAGTTTTTCAAATACTTGATCACTGGCTGTATGCGCAGCATAACGCAACCACTGTTTGGTCACTTTAAATTGATCCTGAGCAAGCACCGCGCCCGAAGCACTCGAAGTATCAACTAATTGATAAGAGATTGAAAAACCACCATCCGCACTTGGTTGGATCTGCCCAACAACAACAGCATCAATCCCCAACGCCGACCACGCAGCAGGCGTCACCTCAGATGCCGTCGTTGGTTGCTGTGGCATTCGGCTGACATCAATAGGGTTAAATTTACCGCTGTTGCGAAGATCAGCGCCAACAATCGCCCCTATCTCTTCCGGTGCATTACCCGCTCCAGTCCATTTAAAGGGCACAACGCCAATAGGACGTGCAGAATCGACACCTTGGGTGATCTCGATACGAACTTCTGCGTAAGCAACCGTGGCCCACAACATTAAAATGCCTAGTACTACTTTAAAAGCCTGCCTCATTAATCTCTCCCTTATCACGATGGAATAGTCGCAATAATTCGCAGAATATTAACAAACGTCAACAAACAAAACCAGATAGCTTAATAACATTGAATGGTTTTGTTTGTTATTAATAACTTCTAAATAACAACTTTATTGAGGGTTGAAATCAAGCAGCGCATTTTTAAACGCTTCATAAACCTCCTTGCTTGGCGGTTTCGGAATTTTCGCTTGTTTAGCCGCCGCTACCGCCGCTTGGCACAACGCCGGGTCTCCCCCCTCTGACTTTACATCAATTAACAAGCCATCAGGAGCAAGTTTAATCCGTAATGCACAGGTACGCCCACGATACATGCTTGGATCGTAAAACTTATTCTGTATCGCTACCTGGATCTGCCCCAGATAGTTATTAATGTCGGCATTTGAAGCTCCACTTTTCTTGCCGCCACCTTTACCCGCGGCAGAAGCCCCTCCTTGCTGTTTCGGTGCATTGGAAGTTAAGCCGCCCAGTAAGTCATCAACTTCACTTGCCTGTTTAGTGGCTTGCTCAGCAGCTTTTTTCTTGGCGTCAGCTTCGGCCTTGGCTTTAGCCTTTGCATCTGCCTCAGCTTTGGCTTTAGCATCCGCTTCAGCCTTGGCTTTTGCTTTGGCCTCAGCGTCTGCTTTGGCTTTCGCTTCTTCCGCGGCTTTTTGTTTAGCAGCCGCGGCTTCAGCTTCTTTCTTAGCTTCCGCTTCGGCTTTCTTCTGTGCCTCAGCCTGCTCTTTAATCAGTTTTTCTTTTTCAGCCTTAGCTTTCGCCGCCGCTTCTTCTGCCTGTTTTTGCTCTTCACGGGCTTTGTTTGCAGCTTCTAAAGCTTGTTTTTTCTGTTCTTCCGCTGCCTGTTGCGCCTTAATACGTTCTTCTTCTACCGCTTTTAAACGTTCCTGCTCTTCAGCCTGTTTTTCCCTTAATTCAGCGGCCTGCTGTTCCGCTTTCTTCTTTCGTAACTGCTCTGCACGCTTAGCATCAGCCTGTTGTTGCTGCTGTTGGTTGTACTGTTGTACTACCGCATTTGGATCGACCATAACAGCATCAATAACAGAACCATCCTGACCACCGCCACCCATTTCAGTTTTTCGTGTCAGGGAACCCCAAATAAGTAACCCAATCAAAATAATATGTAACACAACCGAAACGATAACAGCGCGATTTAATTTATTGCTTTGCCCGTTTGTCTTTCCCACGCTCGATATCCAAGATCTTCAAATAACAGCAACTGTCGGCCAAACTCAGATAGGCTGAGTCATTAAACCAACGGATTTCACACCTGCCCGATGCAGCATGTTGAGCGCCTTAATAATTTCATCGTAAGGCACTTCCTTCGAACCACCGATCAAGAAAACGGTTTTTGGATTCTCTTTTATTCGTGCCTGCGCTTCCGCAATAATCTGCGGTTCAGGCAATAATTCCAACCGTTCATGGTTAACTATCATGGTGTACTGACCAACACCAGAAACCTCCACGATTACCGGTGGATTATCAGAGTTGGAAACCGTTTTAGAATCTACCGCATCCGGCAGATCAACTTCTACGCTTTGAGTGATAATCGGCGCTGTTGCCATAAAGATAAGCAACAGAACCAGCAATACGTCCAGTAAGGGAACGATATTGATTTCGGATTTCAGCTCACGCTTGCGACTACGAGTGCGTGCCATAGCCTCTCCCCTTACTATTTGTTTTCTGCTTTATTTTCAGCAGCGAAAGCCTGACGATGCAAAATAGCCAGAAACTCTTCCATAAAGTTATCGTAATTTTGCTCCAGCTTATTAACACGCTGATTCAGACGGTTGTATGCCATCACTGCCGGAATCGCCGCAAACAGACCAATCGCCGTTGCAATTAATGCTTCTGCAATACCCGGCGCTACCATTTGGAGAGTGGCCTGTTTTACCGCACCTAACGCGATAAATGCATGCATAATCCCCCAAACCGTACCAAACAGACCGATATACGGGCTAATTGATCCAACCGTACCCAAGAATGGAATATGGCTTTCCAACGATTCCAATTCACGATTCATCGAGATACGCATTGCACGCGAAGCCCCTGTTACTACCGCTTCTGGAGCATGATTATTTGCATGACGCAGACGGGCAAATTCTTTGAACCCAGAATAAAAAATTTGTTCTGTTCCACCTAAAGAATCTCGACGCGACTGACTTTCCTTATATAAGCGTGATAATTCAATACCCGACCAGAATTTATCTTCAAATGCTTCCGCTTCACGGGTTGCTGCATTGAGAATTTTGGTCCTTTGAATAATGATCGCCCATGAAGCAATGGAAAAGCAGATCAAAATAAGCATGATCAGCTGCACCAAAAGGCCCGCTTTCAGGAATAAATCTAGAATGTTCATGTCAGTCACTGCTTAAACTCCGCGACAATAGACTTTGGAAGCGCAATCGGCTTCATTTGAGATGTATTCACGCAGGCGATTAAAACTTCTGCGCTGTTAAGAATTGTCCCATTACCATCAACAATGCGTTGAATAAATGTCAAAGACGCTCTACGAATATCCGTAATTTCGCTCTGCACCTCTAACATATCATCAAGCCGGGCCGGGGCACGATAATCAACCACCATACGCCGAACAACAAATGCAATTTGTTCATCAAGTAAACGCTGTTGATGAATTCCATGCTGACGTAACATCTCAGTACGTGCTCTTTCATAAAAGACCACATAACGGCCATTATAAACTATCCCACTCACATCTGTATCTTCGTAATAAATACGAATGGGCCACCGGAACAACGTATTACTCACTTTCAATCCTACATAAGGCGAATTAACGCTGCCACTATACTCAAGACAATGCGGCTTTGGAATAATGTGCAAATAAAAAATTTATGGGTTAGAAGCCCCATAACATACAGAATTAACTCATAAAGAAACGATACAAACCCCAAATCAAAATCAAGAATGCCGGCAAAGGAGAAAAAAAGATGCGCCAGACGATATTTCTTGGCTGAAAACCCACCCCGAAAATCACACCTGTACATACAGACCATATTAGCAAAATACCTTGCCATATCTGCAATGAACTGGTGTTAGCCGCAAAACGAGCCGGGTCCCAGAATACACAAGCGGCAAACATTAATGCCGCAATAAGGATAAGGCCCCGAATGGGGGCTTTATCCATTAGCCGATAGTATTTATCTATCAACACGATTTCTCGCTATTTTTAGCGGCTTTTTCTTCTTCATTATGCTCAAAAGCTAAGGCGGCGATTATAGCGAAACTACAAGCCAAAAGCGTTCCGAGAATCCAAGCAAAATACCACATGCTTTATGCTCCTTAGTACAGTGAATGTTTGTTATCTTCAATAAAGCTTTTATCCAAACGTCCAAACATTTTGTAATAACACCAAATGGTATATCCCAGAACAATTGGGACAAAAATCAATGCAACCACAAACATGACGCGCAGTGTCATCAAGCTTGAAGTCGCATCCCACATCGTCAAGCTGACATTAGGATTAGTGATTGAAGGCATCACAAATGGGAACATCGTTACACCGCAGGCCAAAATGATGCCAGCTATTGTCAGTGACGAGAACAGGAATGCCCATCCAGCTTTATTCATACGCGTCATCAGCATCGTCAGCAAAGGCGAAACCACGCCCAGTGCCGGTAGCGCCCATAACCACGGATAGTTGTTAAAGTTAGTCAGCCAAGCACCCGCCTGATGAGCGACTTCTTTATGTAATGGGTTAGATTGAGCCATCGTATCCAAGCCGCCAGTCACAACATAACCATCAATACCATAAATCATCCATACGCCTGCCAGCAGGAAAGCCACCATTGTCACCAGCGCACAGAGGTAAGTTGCGGTACGAGAACGCAGACGCAACTCACCCGTAGTACGCATTTGCAGATAAGTTGCCCCCTGCGTCACAATCATCATCAAGCTGATCACTCCCGCCAATAAACCATACGGGTTAAGCAATCCAAAGAAGGAGCCGGTGTAGAACAAGCGGAGTTGAGAGTCAACGTTAAACGGCACTCCCTGTAATAAATTACCGAATGCCACGCCGATAACTAATGGCGGAACAAAACTACCGACAACGATTCCCCAATCCCACATGTTACGCCACTTGCGGTCTTCCAGTTTGGAGCGGTAATCAAAACCAACCGGACGGAAGAACAACGCAGATAACACTAGGATCATAGCAACATAGAAGCCAGAGAACGCAGCGGCATAGACCATCGGCCATGCGGCGAACAGCGCTCCACCGGCGGTAATCAGCCAAACTTGGTTACCATCCCAATGCGGCGCCACTGAGTTAATCATGATGCGACGCTCAGTATCGTTTTTCCCGATGATACGTAACAGGATACCAACTCCCATATCAAAACCATCAGTTACCGCAAAACCGATTAGCAGCACGCCAATCAGTAGCCACCAGATAAATCGTAGTACTTCATAATCAAACATAAGTGGACTCCTGTTTACTGAGCATCGGGTGCTGAAGTTGTTTTCTGTTCAAAATGGTAACGCCCGGTTTTTAGGCTACTTGGGCCAAGGCGGGCAAATTTGAACATCAAAAACATTTCCGCAATCAGGAATAAGGTATAAAGGCCACAAATCAGCGCCATAGAGAACAAGATATCGCCGGCAGTTAAATTGGAACTCGCCACCGCAGTTGGCAGCACTTCACCAATTGCCCACGGTTGACGACCATATTCCGCCACAAACCAGCCTGATTCTATGGCAATCCACGGCAATGGAATACTGTACAGTGCGGCGCGCAGTAACCATTTTTGTTTACCAATGCGGCCACGGATAACACTCCAAAACGCCAGACCAATCAACAATAACATCAGGAAACCGGCTGCAACCATGATACGGAATGCAAAATAGAGTGGCGCAACACGAGGAATAGAATCTTTCGCGGCTGCTTTGATCTGTTCTTCACTGGCATCAGTCACTTTGCTGGTATAACGTTTCAGCAACATGCCATAACCCAGATCTTGTTTACTCTCATTGAATGCAGTACGAACCGTCGGGTCTGTGTTACCGGCACGCAATTCTTCTAACAATCCATAAGCCTTTATACCGTTACGAATACGCACCTCATGCTGCTCCATCAGATCACGCAGACCAATGACCGGGGTATCAACGGAACGGGTAGCAATCAATCCCATAAGATAAGGGATCTGGATGGCATATTTGTTCTCCATTTTATCCTGATCCGGGATACCTATCAGTGTAAAAGCGGCCGGCGGTGCCTGGGTTTCCCATTCAGCTTCGATGGCGGCCAGCTTAGTCTTCTGTACGTCGCCCATTTCGTAGCCAGATTCATCACCCAACACAATAACAGACAACACAGCCGCGATACCAAAGCTTGAAGCAATCGCAAATGAACGCTTAGCAAATGGAATATCACGGCCTTTAAGCAGGTAGTAAGAGCTGATACCGAGAACAAAGATCGCCCCTGTCACATAACCCGCTGCAACGGTATGAACAAATTTCACCTGAGCAACTGGATTCAGTACCAGTTCAGCAAAACTGACCATCTCCATACGCATAGTTTCAAAGTTGAAATCAGAAGCAATCGGGTTTTGCATCCAACCGTTAGCAATCAGAATCCAAAGCGCAGAGAAGTTAGAGCCTAATGCGACTAACCAAGTTACTGCCAGATGTTGCGTCTTACTGAGACGATCCCAACCGAAGAAGAACAAACCTACGAATGTAGATTCCAGGAAGAACGCCATCAGGCCTTCAATCGCCAAAGGTGCGCCGAAAATGTCACCGACGTAGTGAGAAAAGTATGACCAGTTAGTCCCAAACTGGAACTCCATAGTCAACCCTGTTGCAACCCCCAGAGCAAAGTTAATACCAAACAACTTGCCCCAGAATTTTGTCATATCTTTATAAATTTGTTTACCGGAGAGCACATATACCGTTTCCATGATCGCCAGCAAAAACGCCATACCGAGCGTTAGCGGAACGAATAGAAAGTGATACATTGCAGTTAAGGCAAACTGTAATCGTGACAGTTCGACAATATCAAACATCTTGACTCCTTGCTCCTAGCAGGAAGACACCGACTTGCGGCAACCTGACTTCATATAAGCTCTTTTCTCAAAGAACTCATGCAAAAGCCCCGTAACTACCAGCAATAAATGCCTTTAAAATAACAACTCATTACTAAGTAAATTAGAAACTAATTAGACTAATAGTATAGTACGCTTATATTCCCATACAATAAATAGGTTTTACGTGATTCAGATTAGAATTCTGAATATAGGTCAAGAATTGCAGCCATTGTTTAATAGGAATTAATTTGATCTGAGTCAATTTAAGCAAACCAAAGCAATAATGCTATAGTAATAACTTGATTTTATGGATTTTTTTCATAGCAGTGTTAATTAATTTGTTTATTATTTCATTTTGGTTGACATATTGTTAATTATTTGTTTGTTTAGATAAATATTGATTTCTATATTGCTGTTAAATGATTTTTAAAATTAACTTCTTATTTTCATCCTTAAGAAAATATTATTATTAACTTCATCTTTATTAAATTTCATTTTAATAAATAGCATTAATGAAACTCAGTTTAATTTAATTGGAGAATAACAAAGTGAAAATAAAGATTTAATGAATTTAATCGCAGTGAATACTGCCCATACAAACAAAAAGGCCACTTTACAGCGGCCTAATAGATAAGGGTTTTTTATAAAATGTCACTTGCCAGCAAGTAAATCTTTCACAGCATCACCGATGTCTGCCAAGCTACGAACAGTTTTCACCCCTGCCGCTTCCAGAGCAGCAAATTTTTCGTCCGCCGTTCCTTTACCACCTGCAATAATGGCGCCAGCATGGCCCATACGCTTACCTTTTGGTGCAGTCACACCTGCGATGTAGCCAACAACCGGCTTAGTGACGTGCTCCTTGATATAAGCCGCCGCTTCTTCTTCCGCATTACCACCAATTTCACCAATCATTACGATGGCTTCTGTTTGCGGATCTTCCTGGAACAATTTCAGGATATCGATGAAGTTAGAACCTGGAATTGGATCACCACCGATACCAACACAAGTAGATTGGCCTAAACCTGCATCCGTTGTCTGTTTTACCGCTTCATAAGTCAGCGTTCCTGAGCGGGAAACGATGCCAACTTTACCAGCTTGATGAATGTGGCCCGGCATAATACCGATCTTACATTCATCCGGCGTGATAACACCCGGACAGTTAGGGCCGATCATACGCACACCCGCTTCATCCAGTTTCACTTTAACCGCCAGCATATCCAGCGTCGGAATACCTTCGGTAATGGTGATGATCAGTTTAATGCCAGCGTCAATCGCTTCCAGAATAGAATCTTTACAGAATGGAGCGGGAACATAGATAACAGAAGCCGTTGCCCCTGTTGCTTCTACCGCTTCACGAACGGTATTGAAAACAGGTAATCCCAGATGTTCAGTACCGCCCTTACCCGGCGTTACCCCGCCAACCATTTGGGTACCGTAAGCAATCGCTTGTTCTGAATGGAAAGTTCCTTGGCTGCCAGTGAAACCTTGACAGATAACTTTGGTGTTTTTATCAATTAAAATAGACATTATTTATTTTGCTCCCACAGCTGCTACTGCTTGCTTAGCTGCATCTGTCAAGCTGGTTGCGGCAATGATATTTAAGCCGCTGTCAGCCAGTTTTTTCGCGCCCAGATCAGCATTGTTCCCTTCCAAACGAACAACAACCGGTACGTGAACTCCTACTTCTTCCACCGCACCAATAATACCGTCAGCAATCAGGTCACAACGAACAATACCACCAAAGATGTTAACCAATACTGCTTTCACATTTTCATCTGACAGGATAATTTTAAACGCTTCTGTAACACGTTCTTTGGTTGCACCACCACCAACATCAAGGAAGTTAGCTGGCGCACCGCCATGCAATTTAACGATATCCATCGTTCCCATTGCCAAGCCAGCACCGTTTACCATGCAACCAATATTGCCATCCAGCGCGACATAGTTCAGCTCCCACTGTGCCGCCTGAGCTTCACGAGGATCTTCCTGAGATGGGTCATGCATTTCACGCAATTCAGCCTGACGGAATAGTGCGTTGCCATCAGCGCCCAGTTTGCCATCCAGACAAATCAAATCACCTTGAGTCGTAATAACCAATGGGTTAATTTCAACCAGAGCCAGATCACGCTCCAGGAACAGGTTTGCTACCCCTAAGAAAATTTTAGTGAACTGACTGACTTGTTTACCGGTTAAACCCAATTTAAATGCCAGTTCACGCCCCTGATAAGGCATAGGACCAATCAGCGGGTCGATAATCGCTTTATGAATCAGTTCCGGGGTCTCTTCCGCAACTTTTTCAATTTCAACACCACCTTCAGTAGAAGCCATGAACACTACACGACGTGTACCACGATCAACCACAGCACCGAGATACAGCTCTTTCGCAATGTCAGTTGCCCCTTCCACTAAAATCTGACGAACAGGCTGCCCCTGCGCATCTGTTTGGTAAGTGACCAAACGTTTGCCTAGCCACTGTTCTGCGAAAGCGCGAATTTCTTCTTTACTGTTAACCACTTTCACGCCGCCCGCTTTACCGCGACCGCCAGCATGGACCTGACACTTCACCACCCAAGGGCCAGAACCAATTTTAGATGCAGCTTCTTCTGCTTCACGCGGTGTCGTGCAGGCATAACCAACCGGAGCGGGTAAACCATACCGTGCAAAAAGCTGTTTTGCCTGATACTCGTGTAAATTCATGATGTTCTATCCATAATTAAGTCTGAGAAGAGCAAAAAATTGGTAAGTTGCTCTCTGATTTTTTTTGTTGCTCTGGTACAGCTAGCCCAAAGACTAGCCGTACATATACATTTGTTTACTTCAGACTGGGCAGATATTAGCGCGTATCTGCCCTGATTATGTTGCTATACGTCCAGCAGCAAACGTGCAGGATCTTCCAGCATTTCTTTGATGGTCACCAGGAAGCCTACAGACTCACGCCCGTCAATCAGACGGTGGTCATAAGACAGCGCCAGGTACATCATTGGAAGGATCTCCACCTGACCATTAACCGCCATTGGGCGATCTTTGATGGCATGCATACCAAGAATCGCACTCTGTGGTGGGTTAATGATTGGCGTAGACATTAAGGAGCCGAATACACCGCCATTAGTAATGGTAAAGTTACCACCCATCAGCTCTTCAACGGTCAATTTGCCGTCGCGGCCTTTGATAGCCAGCTCTTTAATGCGTTTTTCAAGATCAGCCATGCTCAGTGCATCTGCATCACGCAGTACTGGCGTTACCAGACCACGCGGTGTCGATACCGCAATACTGATATCGAAATAGTTGTGGTAAACCACATCAGTGCCATCAATAGAAGCATTGACTTCTGGATAGCGTTTCAGTGCTTCAACCACGGCTTTCACATAGAAAGACATAAAGCCCAGACGTACGCCGTGACGTTTTTCAAACGCCTCGCCGTACTGTTTACGCATGTCTTGAATGGGCTTCATGTTAACTTCGTTAAATGTTGTCAACATCGCAGTGTTGTTTTTCGCTTCCAGCAGACGTTCAGCTACGCGCTTACGCAGGCGAGTCATTGGAACACGTTTTTCACTGCGGTGCGGCAACAGAGAATCCTGGGCAGAAACAGGGGCTTCTGCAGACTTGCCAGCCGCTTTTTCGTTATCAGCCATGTATTTTTCCACGTCTTCACGGACGATACGTCCACCAACACCACTGCCTTTAATCGCTTTAGCATCAAGATCGTGCTCTGCAATCAAACGACGGACCGCCGGGCTGAGCGCATCATTGCTCTCTTCTTCTAAACCCGCCGTCTGACGTTTCGCCAAAGTCGCTTCTGTTTTCTCTTTTATTTCCGCTGGCTTGCCGGTGCTATCGCCCAGACGAATACGGCCAAGAAGCTGACGGGACAGAACAGTGGCGTCTTTCTCTTCCAAAATGGCTTCTAAAATACCTGCTTCACTGGCAGGCACTTCCAGCACAACTTTATCTGTTTCGATTTCAACCAGCACTTCATCACGTTCAACACGATCACCCTGTTTTTTGTGCCAAACTGCCACAGTGGCATCAGCAACAGACTCAGGCAGATCCGGAACCAGAATATCTACGCTACTCATTTTATATCCTTTATTTATTCAACGTTCAGTGCGTCATTAACCAGCTCTTGTTGTTGTTGCTGGTGAACTGACGTATATCCAACTGCCGGGGAAGCAGACGCAGGACGACCTGCATAACGTAAAGAAGCCCCGAACGGGATCACTTCACGGAAGTTGTGCTGACTGCAATACCAGGCCCCCTGATTTAATGGCTCTTCCTGGCACCAGACAAAATCATGTACATGAGCATACTGTTCCAGTGTTGACTGAACATCCTGATGAGGGAATGGATATAGTTGCTCGATACGCACGATAGCGACATCAGTTTGTTCATTTTTACGACGTTGCTCCAACAGGTCGTAGTAGACTTTGCCTGAACAAAGTACAACTCGTTTAACGCCTTTCGGATCAAGGGCGTCAGCTTCACCAATAACTGTCTGGAATTTACCGTTAGCCAGTTCATCCAGGCTGGAAACGGCTAATGGATGGCGCAACAGCGATTTTGGCGACATAACGATCAACGGACGGCGCATACCGCGCAAAGCCTGACGGCGAAGCATATGGTAGACCTGGGCTGGCGTTGATGGTACACAAACCTGCATGTTCTGTTCTGCGCACAGTTGCAGATAACGCTCTAAACGGGCTGAAGAGTGTTCAGGCCCCTGCCCTTCATAGCCATGAGGCAGCAGCATAACCAAGCCACACATACGGCCCCATTTCTGCTCACCAGAGCTGATGAATTGGTCAATAACAACCTGTGCGCCGTTGGCAAAATCACCAAACTGAGCTTCCCAGATTGTCAGAGCGCGAGGCTCCGTTGTGGCATAGCCATACTCAAACGCCAATACCGCTTCTTCAGACAGAACAGAATCCCAAACATCGAATGCTCCTTGACCGTTATGAACGTTCGCCAGAGGAACATAAACAGAACCGTTAGCCTGATTATGGATAACAGCATGACGATGGAAGAAAGTACCACGACCGGCATCTTCACCGGACAAACGCACCGGGACTCCTTCATCCACTAAAGTCGCGTAGGCCAATGTTTCTGCGCCGCCCCAATCGAATAATTTATCGCCGTTTGCCATCTCTGCACGGTCATTATAAATTTTCGCTACACGGGAGTGCATTGTCACTTCTTCCGGGACAAAGCTGATACGTCTACCCAGATCTTGCAAACGCTTAATCTCAACTTTATGTGGGTACTCTTCATCCCATTCGTGATTAAGATAAGGCTCCCAAGTAAATGAATGCAGCCCCATTGAGCGCCACTCATCAACGACACAATCACCACGGTCGAGGGCATCGCGATACAGGTTAACCATCTCGGTCATATCATCGACTGATATCAAGTTCTCAGCCGCCAGCTTGTCGCCATAGATTTTACGTGGCGTTGGGTGTTTCTTGATTTTCTGATACATCATTGGCTGAGTTGCACTTGGCTCATCAGCTTCGTTATGACCATGACGACGATAACAAACCAGATCGATCATCACATCACGTTTGAAGGTATTACGGAAATCCAGTGCTAAACGGGTAACAAATGCCACCGCTTCTGGATCGTCTGCATTAACGTGGAAAATCGGCGCCTGTACCATTTTGATAATATCGGTACAGTATTGTGTTGAACGGGCATCTTTCGGGTTAGACGTTGTGAAACCGATCTGGTTATTGATGACAATACGAATTGTACCGCCTACCTCATAACCACGAGCCTGAGACATGTTCAGAGTTTCCTGCACCACTCCTTGGCCGGTCACAGCCGCATCACCGTGGATAGTAATTGGCAACACCATATTGCTGCGGCCTTCATCCAGACGGTCGCGGCGGGCACGCACTGAACCAATAACGACAGGGCTGACAATCTCAAGGTGAGATGGGTTAAATGCTAATGCCAAATGAACTTTAGCACCCTCGGTAGCAAAATCAGACGAGAAACCTTGGTGATATTTCACATCGCCGGTACCAAGGTGCTCTTTATGTTTACCGGCAAACTCATCAAACAGATCAGCCGGTTTTTTACCTAAAATATTAACCAAGACGTTGAGGCGACCACGGTGAGCCATTCCTAGCACAACTTCTCGTGTGTCATGTTTACCCGCATGGCGGATAAGATCCTTCAACATGGGAATCAGCGCATCACCACCTTCAAGAGAGAAACGTTTCGCTCCCGGAAACTTAGCTCCCAGATAACGCTCCAAACCTTCCGCCGCCGTCAGTTCCGCCAGAAAACGCCGCTTTTCCTCTACGCTAAACTGAGAGCTGACAGTCACAGACTCCAGACGCTGCTGAATCCAACGTTTTTCTTCCGTATTGGTGATGTGCATGTATTCAGCGCCAATAGAACCGCAATAAGTGCGTTTCAGCGCTTCATACAAATCAGACAATTTCATCGTCTCTTTGCCGATTGCAAAAGAGCCTACGTTAAATGTCTCTGCAAAATCAGCTTCCGTCAGATTATGGAAAGCAGGATCTAAATCAGGGACGCTATCCTGTTTCCATAATCCCAACGGGTCAAGGTTCGCATTTTGATGACCGCGAAAGCGGAATGCGTTGATGAGCTGCAAAACTTTAACTTGTTTTGCATCCATTGCTGGATCGCTGACAGAGGAATGATAACGCGTAGTATCTTTCGCAAGACGGCGGAAGTAATCACGCGTCTGCGAGTGGAGTTGTTCACCGTTGAGTCCCGCATTCGGCAATTGTTGGAAAATCTCTCTCCAACTTGCATCAACGGAGTTTGGATCGGTTATATAGTCTTCATAGATCTGCTCTATGTAAGACTGGTTTGAACCAGCCAGGAAGCTTGAATCCAGCCAGTCCTTCATTGCGCCGTTCTGCATTGTGATCCCTTAAGCTTTAAAAGCTTTAGTTTTCGCCGTGGTTAACTATTACCGTTTAAAATACGGTATCGATAAAAGGTTCATTTGGACGTGCTTTATGCATGTTCTCTTTTGGGTTTCGGAACCCTTCAAGGAACCTTTAAAAAACGCCCAACCGTTTTTAAAGGTTCCTCTCCTCAAGCTTTTGTCATCATTAGCAGTTGGCAACTCATACTCTTCAATTCTTTGTGCCCTCCACAAAAAAATTTCGCGGAGGGCGGACCTATTATGCACTATGTTTCAGTAACATAGACTTAATATGGCCAATAGCTTTTGTTGGATTCAACCCCTTAGGGCACACACTGACACAATTCATGATGCTATGGCAACGGAAAACACTAAAAGCATCATTCAACTTATCTAATCGTGAAGCCGTTTCAGTATCACGGCTGTCAATCAGGAAGCGATATGCCGCCAGTAAACCCGCAGGCCCGATAAATTTATCAGGGTTCCACCAGAATGACGGACAAGAAGTTGAACAACATGCACACAGGATACACTCGTACAGACCATCGAGTTTTTCCCTTTGTGCAGGTGATTGTAAATGTTCACGCGCCGGTGGATTTTTACCGTCATTCAACAAATATGGGCGAATCTTCTCATATTGCGCATAGAATTGCCCCATATCTACAACCAAGTCACGGATAACCGGCAAACCTGGCAACGGACGGATAACAATTTTCTTGCTGCCACGCCGCAAAGCCGAAACAGGCGTAATACAGGCCAAGCCATTTTTACCATTCATGTTGAGGCCATCAGAACCACAAACCCCTTCACGGCAAGAACGGCGGAAAGAGAGTGTTGGGTCCTGTTCTTTAAGCTGGATTAACGCATCCAGCAACATCATGTCACGCCCTTCTTCTGCTTCCAGCGTGTAATCCTGCATACGAGGAGCGCTGTCAACATCCGGGTTGTAACGATAAATCGAAAATTCAAGTTTCATAATCTATTCCTCCGCAACTGGATTATCAGCAACTCATTAGTAAGTACGCGCTTTCGGCGGAAATGCTTCACGCAGTTTTGGCTGCATGTTGACATTACGACGAGTCATAGTTTCAGTTTGCGGTAGATAGAGGGTATGGCATAACCAGTTCGCATCATCACGATCCGGATAATCGAAACGGCTGTGAGCACCGCGGCTTTCAGTACGGAAGTTAGCAGCAACCGCCGTAGAAAATGCCGTTTCCATCAGGTTATCAAGCTCCAGACACTCAATACGTTGGGTATTAAACTCTGAGGAAGTATCATCCAAACGGGCATTTTTCAGGCGTTCACGGATAACTTTAAGTTCTTCCAGCCCTTTCGCCATTGCATCGCCTTCACGGAATACCGAGAAGTTGTTCTGCATGCACGCTTGCAAATCTTTACGAATTTTAACCGGGTCTTCACCAGTACTCGCGCTATTCCAACGGTTCAGACGTTGCAGGGATACTTCGATGTCAGATTCGCTAGCTTCGCGGCTAGTGCCTTGCTCCATCAGCGATTCTTTCAGGTGCAAACCGGCAGAACGGCCAAACACCACCAAATCCAACAGAGAGTTCCCCCCCAGACGGTTTGCGCCATGAACAGATACACAGGCAATTTCACCGACAGCAAACAGGCCCGGAATAACGACATCTTCACCTTTTTCATTAACCATCAGTGCCTGACCGGTAACTTTAGTTGGGATGCCTCCCATCATATAGTGGCAAGTCGGAATAACCGGGATCGGTTCTTTTACCGGATCAACGTGGGCGAAAGTACGGGATAATTCAAGAATACCCGGCAGACGAGATTCCAACACCTCTTTACCCAAATGATCCAGTTTCAGCTTAGCATGAGGCCCCCAAGGACCATCACAGCCACGGCCTTCGCGGATTTCGATCATGATGGAACGCGCCACGACATCACGACCAGCCAAATCTTTAGCATTTGGTGCATAACGCTCCATAAAGCGCTCACCATCTTTATTCAACAAATAACCACCTTCACCGCGGCAGCCTTCCGTCACCAGAACACCCGCCCCGGCAATACCGGTTGGATGGAATTGCCACATTTCCATATCCTGTACAGGCACACCCGCACGCAGCGCCATACCTACACCATCACCGGTGTTAATGTGAGCGTTAGTTGTTGATTGATAGATGCGACCGGCGCCACCCGTTGCCAGAATAGTCGCCTTCGCTTTGAAATAAACCACTTCACCGGTTTCAATAGAGATCGCAGTACAACCAACAATGCTGCCATCCTGATTTTTAACCAGATCCAACGAATACCATTCAGAAAAAATAGTAGTGTGATTTTTTAAGTTCTGCTGATACAGCGTATGCAACAGGGCATGACCGGTACGGTCTGCCGCCGCGGCTGTACGTGCCGCCTGCTCACCACCAAAGTTTTTTGACTGGCCGCCGAATGGACGTTGATAAATACGACCGTCATCCAAACGCGAAAATGGCAACCCCATGTGCTCCAGCTCCAGAATCGCCTCCGGCCCGGTCTTACACATGTACTCAATCGCATCCTGGTCACCGATATAGTCGGAGCCTTTCACCGTGTCATACATGTGCCATTCCCAGTTATCGTCATGGGAGTTACCCAACGCAACGGTGATCCCCCCCTGCGCGGATACAGTATGAGAACGGGTTGGGAATACTTTGGAAATCAAAGCACAAGATAATCCCATTTGTGAAATTTGTAGCGCAGCGCGCATGCCAGCGCCACCCGCACCAATAACGACTGCATCAAACTCTCTTACTGGCAGTTTCATCTATACACCCCACACCACAATTGTTCCATAAATCAAGTAAGCCATCAGCGCAACGATAATCGCCAATTGCAGCATTAAACGCAGTGCCAGCGGCTTTACATAGTCAGTTAGTACTTGCCACATACCAATCCAGGCGTGAGCCAGAATGGAAAACAGGGCCAGCACAGTGAAGACTTTAGTGATGGATGAGGCGAAGAAACCCCGCCAGACTTCATAAGTAATATCCGACGTTGTAACGACAAAGCCCAACATATAAAGAACATATAAAACAATAATCATTGCGGACGCGCGCAATAATAGCCAATCATGGATACCCGTGCGACCCAATGCAGATGCGTTACTTACCATACCAGTACTCCAGCCAGAATCGACAGAATAACAGCAATCCCGATTGCCACTTTGGCAGAGAGACTACCGACCGCTAAGTTTTCTTCCAAGTAGCCGAAATCCATCAGCATATGACGGATACCACCACAGATATGGTAAGCCAGTGCGGTCAGAATGCCCCACACAATAAACTTAGCGAAAAATCCCGTCATAATATCGGCGGCTTGCTGAAACCCTTCTTGCGAGGAGAGAGACATTCCTAACAACCAGAGGAGAATTCCTACTGCTATGAAAGTAATGACGCCAGAGACACGGTGCAAGATCGAGGCTATTGCAGAGACTGGAAAGTGTATCGTCTGCAAATCAAGGTTGACAGGTCTTTGTTTTTTCACAATTTTGCCCACACAGCTCTTTTATTATTTTCCTTCCTCCGGACCTGGGCGGAAATCAGACAGCGATAAGAGGATACAAAGACACAACATTTAATCAAACGATAGATCCTTGATGTTAAGGAATGTTGTGATTTAGTTACGCTGGGTGCTCCTACAGCAGGGTAATCCGGAGACCTGGCGGCAGTATATGTGCTTCACATTATTATTACAATTCCAACACAATATGATTAGCTACATTTCCACTGAACAGTGATTAAGATCACGATTCAAACATATTGCACAAAATTAATTATCTTGTTTGACAAACTTTAAAC
Organism: Photorhabdus aegyptia; assembly: GCF_000612035.1. Classification (NCBI taxonomy): domain Bacteria; kingdom Pseudomonadati; phylum Pseudomonadota; class Gammaproteobacteria; order Enterobacterales; family Morganellaceae; genus Photorhabdus; species Photorhabdus aegyptia. The sequence continues at coordinate 19,621 of NZ_JFGV01000052.1, forward strand.
ATTTATCTTACATATATGGTTGAAAACACTTTTGAGATTGATTTTTGGTAAGAGGAAAGACCTCAAGAAAAGCTAAAGTTATGTAACTGTGTAGTCCGCACGAATCATAATCATTTTTGTAGTCAATGCATAAAACATAACTCTCAAAAATTCGCTAACAACCCGAAAACCATTGTCGTCCGGGGTGAAATTTCAGCCTTAAATGTGATATTGGCCTGATTTCAGCTTTTCCCCGGTAGTACAGTGTCAGGGGACACAGTATAAGAACCTATTCCACCAGGCATTATGAGTGTAGGCCATCTTGTCAATAAATTGGGAACACAGATTGCACCGCAACCGGAGTATGCGCACAGTCTGTAAGAGGCGATTCACTCATAAATCGCTCACCGGCGCGGGCCACACCAAAGTGCATTCAAAAGTGATCGCTTTTGTCAGAGCACCGTCCAAGCCTGTTCTTGATGACAAAGAATGGTCGATAAAATAGCCTGATAAGATAGACTCTATATAGTGTCTTTCCGCCGTGGTTGTTAAGAGTTATAAAAATGAAAGCGCTAAGGAGACTGTAATGGCAGATAACAAAGCAACTCTAACCCCAGACGGTTCAGTTGCTATTGAATTGGACGTGCTAACACCGACCCTTGGGTCTAAAGTCATCGACGTTCGTACTCTCGGCTCCCAAGGTTTCTATACCTACGACCCTGGTTTTACTTCTACAGCATCTTGCGAATCCAAGATCACCTACATTGATGGTAACGAAGGTGTATTGCTGCACCGTGGTTTCCCTATCGACCAGCTAGCGACAAAATCTACTTATCTGGAAGTCTGTTATATCCTGCTGTATGGTGAGACACCAACACAAGAACAGTTTGATAAATTCAAAAAAACTATTACCCGTCACACTATGATCCATGAACAGATCCATCGCCTGTTCAACGGCTTCCGCCGTGATTCGCACCCAATGGCGGTGCTGTGTGGTGTTACCGGCGCTCTGGCTGCTTTCTATCATGATGCTCTGGATGTGAACAATCCACGTCACCGAGACATTACCGCCTACCGTCTGCTGTCAAAAATGCCGACAGTGGCCGCCATGTGCTACAAATACTCTATTGGTCAGCCATTCGTTTATCCACGCAATGACCTCTCCTACGCAGGCAACTTCCTACACATGATGTTCGCTACACCATGCGAAGAATATAAAGTGAACCCTGTATTGGAGCGTGCTATGGATCGCATTTTAATCCTACATGCGGACCATGAACAAAACGCGTCTACCTCAACAGTACGTACCGCAGGTTCTTCCGGCGCCAACCCATTTGCCTGTATTGCCGCAGGTATCGCTTCTCTCTGGGGACCTGCTCATGGCGGCGCAAACGAAGCTTGTCTACGTATGCTGGAAGAAATCCAGTCAGTTGAACATATTCCTGAATTTATTAACCGGGCCAAAGATAAGAATGATGCTTTCCGTCTGATGGGATTTGGTCATCGTGTTTACAAAAACTATGATCCTCGCGCAACCGTCATGCGTGAAACCTGCCATGAAGTGCTAGATGAACTCGGCCTGAATGACAGCCTGCTGGAAGTTGCTATGGAGCTTGAACGTATTGCTCTACACGACCCCTATTTTATTGAGAAGAAACTGTATCCGAACGTGGATTTCTACTCAGGCATTATCCTGAAAGCAATGGGGATTCCATCCACCATGTTCACTGTTATTTTCGCCATTGCCCGTACTATCGGCTGGATCGCTCACTGGAATGAAATGCATGATGATGGCGTGAAAATTGCTCGCCCACGTCAACTCTATACCGGCTACACAAAACGTGATTTCAAAAGCCAGCTTGAAAAATAATAATAAAATCCGATTACGATAAGGGCCAAGCTGTGACTGCTCCACGCCGCAAACGGCGAGGCTTCCCACTTCTCAGGCCGCCACCGTCGATATAACGGATTTACGCGGGCCTCCGTGGGCAGAAACGACGAGTCCCGCCGCCTGTAATTCTGTTGTGCCCTTGCACTGGATGTTGAGCGCCGCATTGATATCGCGGTCATGTTCGACACCACAGCAAGGGCATAGCCAGATCCGCTTATGCAGCGGCATTTCCGGCACTTTGTGGCCGCAGCAATGGCAAGTTTTCGAGCTGGCGAACCACTGATCCAGTTTGACCAGATGAACGCCCGCCGCCGCGGCTTTGTATTCCAGTTTCTTGATGAAGCCATGCCAGCCAGCATCCCCGATAGCCCGAGCAAGGTGGTGATTCTTCATCATATTGGCCGATTTCAGCGTCTCGACAATGACCGCTTGGTTTTCGTCAACCATTGTCCGGGAGAGTTTGTGTTGAAAATCGGCACGGGCATTGGCTACCCGTTCGTGTACCGCGGCGACCTGTAAACGTGCCTTTCGACGGTTGGCGCTGCCTTTCTGTTTTCGGGACAGGGCTTTCTGCTTGCGACGCAGGTTACGGGCGGCGTTGATAAGGTGACGAGGGTTATTCACCTTCTCCCCGTCCGACTGGATAAGATAGTGGGATAAACCCATATCACACCCTGTCACGCGGGTGATAACGCCCGGCTTTTCCGGTACATCCCAACCATCGTCACACAGGATAGCGGCGAAATATTTTCCCGTAGCTGTTCGGGAGAGCGTAATGCTCTTCACTTGCCCTTCAATTTCTCGGTGTATGTGCGCCTTTATCGGTGACAATTTCGGGATCTTCACGGCGCCATCCAGCACTTTCACCCCAATACAGTGATAGCTGGATTGCCGGCCGTGTTTGCGTTTGAACGTGGGAAATTTGGCTTGCAACTTCGGATTGAAAAAATTATCAAACGCGGTATTCAGATTGATCACCGCCTGCTGTAACGCGATGGCGTCATATGCCTTGAGCCAGGCGTACTTGCGTGATTTCTTCGCGACCGCCAGTAGCGGTTTAAGATCTTTGCGCGGATTTAAACTCACACCGTGACGTCTATAAGCATGCTTTTTGATGTGCAGCGCCTTATTGTACGCAAAACGGACCGCACCGAACTGGCCGTTAAGATACGCGGCCTGTTCGGGTGTGGGGTAGAGGCGGACTTTGGTCGCTCTTAACATATTCAGCGCTCATTGAGAAAGTGCCTTCATTTTAGCCTGTGACAGGAAGATATCAACGGGTTGTGCATTTGATATTCACGACAAAATCCCGTCGAAAGCGCTTTGATGGACGGATGATACACCCGTTACGTGAGGCATTCAGTTCAGCGGTGGCAAAGCTGGGATGTGAAAGGGTTTATCGGTCTGCACACACCGTGCCAAATCTAATCATGTTGACGTTGTAATCAATTTTCAAGATACAAGGGTTTACCGCAGTTTTTGCTAGCTTAATAGCTAGGGCTTTATTCAATTGGAAAGATTATTCAGTGAAATTTGATGCCATACCAGTACAGCTTAAAGCACTGTAAAAATTGATCTCATCACTTTCCTTGTGTATGCTCGTTATCCAAGAGTAGGTACAAGCGACTTACTCTCTAAATTATCAAACGTAGCCTCTACTTGCGTGTGTAGCGAGATCACCAGGATCAAAATTCACAGTTCTATGAATCGGATAGAATAACGTTATTGATAAAAAAACGTTAATTATGAAAAGCTTATCAAAAGCTTTGAAGCCCACCAGCGGTGGGCTTCGCTTATTTCAATGTCAGCATTAGAAGAACGTGATCACGCCGGGTTTGGAATATCGATAAAAGTGACATCCAGACCATAATTATCAGCCAGCCACTCCCCTAAAGCCTTAATACCATAACGCTCGGTGGCATGGTGGCCCGCAGCATAAAAATGCAGCCCCATTTCACGGGCGATATGAATCGTCTGCTCTGACACTTCACCGGTAATGAAAGCATCAACACCAAATTCAGCCGCCTGTTGAATAAAACCCTGACCACCGCCGGTGCACCAGGCAAGCGTGCGAATCTCCTCAGGCGCGTTATCGCCCACATGCAACACTTTGCGACCAAGCGCCTGTTCAATACGTGAAGCTAACTCCACCGGTGATATCGGCTGATCAAATTCCCCATGCGGTACGAATGGTTCAATCAACCCAACAACTTTCGCATTCATCAGACGGGCCAATTGCGCGTTATTGCCCAGTGATGGATGAGCATCAAGCGGCAGATGATAACCGTATAAATTGATATCATTACCGAGTAGAGTTTTCAGACGATTACGTTTCATACCACGAATCACCGTTGGCTCATTTTTCCAAAAATAGCCATGATGAACGATAATAGCATCAGCCTGATGACGAACCGCTTCATCTAATAAAGCCTGACAAGCGGTCACACCGGTAACGACTCGCTGAATATGAGTACGCCCTTCAACTTGTAAACCATTGGGGGCGTAATCCTGAAACTCACCAACATTCAGCTCTTGGTTAATCACATTTTCCAGCTCAATATTACGCATCATATTCGTCCTGTGTATTAGTTGTATGACAGTAATATACCGTTACCAGTCTCCAATTGTCAGTTGTTAACCGTTCTTGACGGCCAAAACCTGTTCTGATTGTTTTAACCATACGGGCTTATCGCTGGTTTTTACCCATATACGATACAAGTAACTGTAAAAACGGACGCGATCACGACGAAACAACATAACCGGCAACGCCAGGATACCGAAAGTGACAGCGCCAATACGGCGTAAAAGAACTTGATACCAAGGATACTCACGATATGAAGACATATTTGTCCTCCTTAAAATGATCCCACTTTTCCGCAGAATCTTAAAAATAATCAATCTGTAAATTGTTTAAAATTTTATCGCAAAAAATGAAAATTTACCACTTATCAGATCACTTTTAAGCCGTTATTGTCGCTATATTTTCTATTTTATGTAATTTTATTACATAAAATATGATAAAAATGTAATATTACAAACATTTTATTAACAGTCAGTGAAAATGAGATTAACGATACAGGCATTTGAAAATATCCGTTTGACGCTAGCAATAAAAGCAAGGATTGCCAATATGAAAACTTTGATTGATAATCATTATAAAGCAGAGAAAAACGATATTATTCTTTGCGCCATACTATTTTCCAGAATGATTGTGGATTAACTATGACAGATAATAGGAGGAAAGATGAAGGTATTAACTGTTATATTATTAATATTAGTAATAAATGTTTCAGGTTGTGTCTCCAAAAAACACGCTTTTTCTATTGACTATAAAGCAAATGGTGAAACTTTTCATTTAACTCCATTATGTATAGAGGAAATTACCCCGAAAAAAGGGGATAATTACTATTCCATTTTCATTAAAGTAAAAAATAACTCTCATTGCAGTAAACCATTTAATCTCTTTATAAAGAAAAACGTAGGAAAAAAACTATCTGTTTTCTTTAACAATAAACCAATATTGAAAAACACTAATATAATTACGCCAATACATGTCGAAAATGGCTTCTATCAGGCAATAGATTCAAATGTAACATTTGAAGAAATAGAAAAATATTTAATTCATTGAAATAAATGGCTTTTTAATATAAAAAGCCATTTATTAAATATTTTATAAAATTCATATACGGAGTATTTCTTGTTAATCATTAATAATCACATTAACACTTAACCCTACATTCTCATAATAGGCTAAAATAATTTAACCCATATTATAAAATCGCAATTAATTTAATTATCAACACAAAAATATATAATTAAAAAATAAGAAAATCACACACCAATTTTTAATATTTCGATTATTTTATCAATATTGTATAAATAATCAAAACATTCATGAATAGGGTTATGGATTAATTTAAAATCACCTAATGCTCCTAACCATTCACTTTCTCATAAGTGTATCTTCTGCTGAAAAAGGGAATTATTTTTATAGTTCTAAACAAGATAGGTTTCTATTTAAGTCTTCTTTTATTAGTCATTTTTACACTTTTTTTACACATCCACTCACTCTTTTATCAGCATCTTTGCATCCCCTTCCCTAATCTTTATCCATCCAAGTTTTCGGGAGATAAGCAATGAGCATATCCTGCATTTCCGGCGTGTTATTAGTAGCCCTGTTACTAGTTTATCTGATTTATGCGCTACTTCATGCGGAGGATTTTTAAATGGCAGCATCCGCTTTTTTATTGATCACCAGTTTCTTATTGATTTTGATGTTACTGGCAAAGCCACTCGGAAATGTTATCGCCAATATGATCGACGGTAATATTCCGCGCGGGCTGACTAAAGCAGAGTCAAGCCTTTGGCGTTGCTGTGGCTTACAAAAACCTGGCGGTACCGTCAAAGAGATGAACTGGCGGCAATACGCATTAGCTATCATTATCTTTAATCTGACCGGGCTACTGCTGCTATTCACGCTTTTAGTCACACAACACGCCCTTCCCCTTAATCCTGAACATTTCCCCGGACTCAAATGGGATCTGGCGCTGAATACAGCAGTCAGCTTTATCACCAATACCGATTGGCAGTCATACAGTGGAGAAAACACCCTCAGCTACTTTAGCCAGATGACAGGTCTAACGGTGCAGAACTTTCTTTCTGCGGCGACCGGTATTGCCGTAGCATTTGCGCTGATACGCGCATTTTCCCGTCATGGCGTCAAAACCGTAGGCAACGCCTGGGTTGATATCACACGTATCACACTTTATCTGCTATTACCGCTGTCTATAGTTATCACGCTCGTTTTTGTCAGTCAGGGAGTGATTCAGAATTTCGAACCGTATCAATTAGCTCACACCATTGAAGGCCAACAGCAATTAATTCCGATGGGTCCCGTCGCCTCGCAAGAAGCTATCAAATTATTGGGAACCAATGGTGGTGGATTCTTTGATGCTAATTCATCACACCCCTTTGAAAATCCAACCGCCATCAGCAATTTCGTTCAGATACTCTCTATCTTCTTGATCCCTTGCGCACTCTGTTTTGCTTTTGGGCAAGTGGTTGGCGATAACCGTCAAGGGTACGCTCTATTATGGGCAATGAGTATCATCTTTATCATTGCCACCGTAGGAGTCATGTATGCCGAACTGAAAGGGAATCCCCATTTCAGCCTGTTAGGCGCCAACAGTAATATCAATATGGAAGGTAAAGAGAATCGCTTTGGCATCCTCGCAACCTCAATTTATGCCGTAGTCACAACCGCCGCTTCCTGTGGGGCAGTCAATGCTATGCATGACTCTTTCACTGCGCTTGGCGGCATGATCCCAATGTGGTTGATACAAATTGGCGAAGTCGTGTTTGGCGGCGTCGGTTCTGGTTTATACGGTATGTTACTGTTCGTTCTGCTGACCGTTTTTATCGCCGGTTTAATGATAGGCCGCGCCCCTGAATATCTCGGTAAAAAAATCGAAGTATTCGAGATAAAAATGGTGGCGCTGGCGATTTTAGTTACTCCTACACTGGCTCTTTTAGGTACAGCGCTTGCCATCTCCACCGCCAGTGGACGTGCCGGTATTTTGAACCCTGGCGCTCATGGTTTCAGTGAAGCGCTCTATGCCCTCTCCTCCGCTGCCAACAATAATGGCAGTGCTTTCGCCGGCCTCAATGCCAACAGTATGTTTTACAACCTGTTGCTAACCATCATCCTGTTTTTGGGCCGCTTTGGCATGATCCTGCCAGTACTTGCTATTGCCGGTTCTTTGGTCGTAAAAAAACGCCAGCCTGCCAGCAACGGTACACTTCCCACCTACAGCACACTGTTTATCAGTCTATTGATTTTGACCATCATGCTAATCGGTGCCTTGACTTTTATTCCGGCTCTGATCCTTGGCCCGGTAATTGAACATTTACAAATCTGGCTAATGGCCCGATAAGAGCCAAAGAGAGGAATACCATGACCAACAAGCAACAGACATTATTCGAGCCTGCTTTGATTCGTAATGCCCTGATTGATTCAGTCAAAAAATGTCATCCGGCCGCACAATGGCGTAACCCAGTGATGTTTGTCGTCTATCTAGGCAGTGGGTTAACCACCATTTTATGGATTACCATGTTAACGGGTCAATTCAAGGGAAATGCGTTGTTCACCGGTAGCATCGCCTTATGGCTATGGTTTACTGTGTTATTCGCTAACTTTGCCGAAGCACTGGCAGAAGGGAGAAGCAAAGCTCAAGCCGCCAGCCTTAAAGGGGTAAGAAAAACCAGTTGGGCAACCAAACTCACCTCATCCAATCGTCATGCAGCCAGAGAGAAAGTCCCTTCTGACAGCCTTCGTAAAGGGGATATCGTCATTATTGAAGCCGGTGAAACTATCCCTTGCGATGGTGAAGTTATCGAAGGTGGCGCTTCTGTTGACGAAAGCGCAATCACCGGAGAATCTGCCCCAGTTATCCGCGAATCTGGCGGTGATTTTTCCTCTGTAACCGGCGGCACGCATGTGCTATCTGACTGGCTGGTGGTTGAATGTTCGGTTAATCCCGGTGAAACTTTTCTTGACCGCATGATTTCAATGGTGGAAGGGGCTAAACGTCGTAAAACCCCAAACGAGATCGCACTGACTATCCTGTTGACGGCTCTGACAATCATCTTTCTATTGGTGTGTGTCACTCTGCTGCCCTTTTCAATATTCAGCGTGGAAGCTAACCAATCTGGTCAACCTATCACTGTCACGGTATTGATAGCGTTATTAGTCTGTCTTATTCCTACCACCATTGGTGGTTTACTTTCTGCAATTGGTGTCGCAGGCATGAGCCGCATGCTAGGCGCGAATGTTATCGCCACCAGCGGACGAGCCGTTGAAGCCGCGGGTGATGTGGATGTGTTGCTACTGGATAAAACCGGTACCATCACCTTGGGAAATCGCCAAGCCTCTCAGTTTCTGCCCGTGCCCGGCATAACAGAACAGCAGTTGGCGGATGCCGCCCAACTCTCTTCTTTAGCCGATGAAACACCAGAAGGCCGCAGCATTGTTATTCTGGCAAAACAGCGATTCAATTTGCGTGAACGTGATCTGCGCTCCCTGAACGCAACTTTCGTGCCGTTCTCCGCCATGACGCGAATGAGTGGCGTTAATGTGGAAAACCGCATGATCCGCAAAGGCGCTGTCGATGCGATCCGCCGCCATATCGAAGTCAATCACGGAAAATTCCCAGAAGCCGTGGAAATTTTGGTACAGACAGTGGCACGTAAAGGAGGTACGCCGCTGGTTGTCGCAGAAAATCAACAGGTACTGGGAGTCGTCGCGCTAAAAGATATCATAAAAGGCGGTATTAAAGAGCGATTCAGTGAAATGCGCCGTATGGGAATCAAGACCGTTATGATTACCGGCGATAACCGTCTGACCGCGGCGGCGATTGCCGCAGAAGCCGGAGTAGATGACTTTCTGGCGGAAGCCACCCCCGAAGCCAAACTAGCCCTGATCCGCCAATATCAATCCGAAGGCCGTCTGGTCGCCATGACCGGTGATGGCACTAATGATGCCCCGGCACTTGCTCAGGCCGATGTTGCCGTTGCTATGAATTCAGGCACTCAGGCAGCTAAAGAAGCCGGCAATATGGTGGATCTGGATTCCAACCCAACCAAACTGATTGAAGTTGTCCATATTGGTAAACAGATGTTGATGACACGTGGCTCTCTGACCACATTCAGTATCGCCAATGATATCGCAAAATATTTCGCCATTATCCCGGCGGCGTTTGCCGTCACTTATCCACAATTAAATATCTTGAATATCATGCACCTGCATTCGCCCACTTCGGCGGTTTTATCGACAGTTATCTTTAACGCACTGATTATTGTTTTCCTGATCCCATTGGCTCTCAAAGGCGTGAGCTACCGACCAATGAATGCCTTGTCGCTTTTACGTCGCAACTTGTGGATTTATGGTCTGGGTGGTCTGATAGCGCCTTTCATCGGCATCAAACTAATAGATATGTTGCTCACTTTGCTGATACTTAAATAAAGGTGATGAAAATGATTTGGTTACGTTCTTCTGTTGTGTTGTTGATATTTCTGACACTGATTACCGGCGTAGCTTATCCATTGCTGGCAACAGGTTTGTCAGAACTGATGTTCCCTTATCAAGCACAAGGCTCTATGGTAAAACAAGAGGGTCGAACCGTTGGCTCTGAACTGATTGGCCAACCCTTCACTAAAGCGACCTATTTTCAGGGACGTCCTTCTGCTACCGTAGATTATCCCTATAACGCACTGGCCTCTGGCGGCAGCAATTTAGCGCCCTCCAACCCGATATTAGATGATGAAATCAAACGCAGAGTTGAGCAACTACGTCAATTTAACCGCCAACCAGACATTCCTGTACCGGTTGATCTGGTCACCGCATCCAGTAGCGGGCTTGATCCTCACATTTCACCCGCCGCCGCTGACTTCCAAGCACAGAGAGTCGCTGATGCCCGCCATTTACCGGTTAAAGTAGTAAAACAATTAATCAGGGATAATATTGAGCCACCTCCATCGGAATTCCTCGGTGAGCCAGTGATTAATGTGTTAAAACTTAATCTTGCCCTTGATAATTTGCACAAGAAAAAACAGTAAGGTTGAACATGGATCAACACGAACCACAGCGCCCTAACCCGGATGAATTACTGACACTGGTTAACGAGAAACAGCGCGGTAAATTAAAAATATTTTTCGGGGCCTGCGCTGGCGTGGGAAAAACCTACGCCATGTTGCAGGAAGCGCAAAGATTGCGTTCTCAGGGGCTGGATGTGGTTATCGGCGTAGTCGAAACCCATGAGCGGCAAGGAACTGCCGCTTTACTTAATGGTCTGCCACAACTGCCACTTAAACAGATCCACTACCGACGGCGCAGAACCACCGCCTTTGATCTTGATGCCGCCATTGCCCGCCACCCGGCCATCATTTTGATGGATGAGTTGGCATTCAGTAATCCCCACACCAGCCGCCATCCCAAACGCTGGCAGGACGTTGAAGAGTTGCTTGAGGCTGGCATAGATGTCCTGACCACCATCAATGTTCAGCATCTGGAAAGCCTCAATGACGTTGTGGGTGATATTACCGGTATCCGAGTCAGGGAAACTATCCCGGATCACATCTTTGATCAGGCGAATGAAATTGTCTTAGTTGATCTGCCTCCAGATGATCTGCGCCAGCGGCTCCATGAAGGTAAGGTATATATTCCTAGCCAAGCAGAACGTGCCATCGAAAATTTTTTTCGCAAAGGTAATTTGATTGCATTGCGGGAGCTCGCTTTACGCCGGACGGCTGATCGCGTTGATGATCAAATGCGTGCTTTCCGCGACACACAAGGGCCTGAACCGGTCTGGCATACCCGTGATAATCTTCTACTGTGCATTGGTAATAGCTCAGGTAATGAGAAACTCATCCGCACTGCCGCTCGCCTTGCGGCCCGATTAGGCTGTATCTGGCATGCCATCTATGTTGAAACTCCAAAACTGTACCAACTACCCGAAGGTAAACGGCGCACTATTTTAAAAGCACTTAGATTAGCGCATGAATTAGGGGCTGAAACCGCGACACTTTCCGATTCAAACAAAGAAAAAGCGGTATTACGTTATGCCAGAGAACATAACCTCGGCAAGATTCTGATAGGCCGTCGCTGTACCTCCAAACAGAAGCTGTTTGGCTGGCAATGGCGTCCAGGTTTTGCTGACCGACTGGGAAAACTAGGGCCAGATTTGGATCTGGTCATTGTCGCATTAGAAGAACGCAGCCAATGGGATAAAGAGCATGACAACCGCCCTGTGAGTGAAAAATGGCGAGTACAGATTCAGGGCTGCTTAATCGCTATTGCGCTCTGTACACTTATCACCCTGTTCTCCCGAACATTCTTGCTGACCCTTGATAAAGCCAATCTTGTCACACTTTATCTGCTTGGCGTCGTCATTATTGCGCTATTTTACGGACACCGACCCTCAATCTTCGCCGCTTTTATTAATGTTATTAGTTTCGATATCTTCTTTGTACAGCCTCATTGGTCTCTTGCTGTTACCGATATGCAGTACCTGCTGACTTTTAGTGTCATGCTGATAGTGGGCGTCGTCGTTGGAAACCTCACTGCGGGAATGAGATATCAGGCGCGAATTGCCCGTTACCGCGAACAGCGAACCCGCAATCTCTATGAAATGACCCGTGAACTGAGCCGAGCGCTGAATGAAGAAGATATTGCCCGCACCAGCTACCATTTTCTTACCAATAGTTTTCAGGCTAAAACCGGCCTCTTTTTACCCAACGACGATGGCAACTTATATCAATTGACGACAAATAATGGCGGTCATATGCTGATTGATGATGCCATTGCAAAATGGAGCTTTGATAAAAATCTGCCGGCCGGAGCGGGAACCGATACGCTACCTAGCGTACCTTACCAACTACAGCCTATTGCTACACCTTCTCAGACACTGGCTGTATTGGCTATTGAGCCATCTTATTTGCGCCAGTTACTGATCCCTGAACAACAGCGATTGCTGCAAACATTTACCGGTCTCATCGCCAACGCCCTGGAAAGATTGCAACTCTCGCGCCGGGCAGAATCCGCTAAACTGGATACAGAGCGGGAACAGTTACGTAACTCGCTTCTGGCGGCCCTGTCTCACGATTTACGCACACCACTGACAGTCCTGTTCGGACAAGCGGAGATCCTGATGTTAGATTTATCTGCCGAAGGCTCTCCACATACCAAACAGGTGAATCAGATCCGCCAACAAATTCTCAGCACTTCCCGTCTGGTTAATAACTTACTGGACATGGCGCGTATCCAATCGGGAGGAATTCAGCTCAATCTGGAATGGCAATCGCTGGAAGAGATCGTCGGCAGTACCTTACGTTCTCTGGAATATGCGCTCAACCGTCACCCAGTCGCGGTTTCCCTGCCATCTGATTTGCTGTTGCATTGTGATGCCAGTTTACTGGAGCGGGTATTTATCAACCTGTTGGAAAACGCAATCAAATATACCGATGACCAAACACCACTGGGCATCAAAGCGACAACAGGAAAAAATCAGATTCATATTGAAGTTTGGGATGCGGGTAAAGGCATTCCCCCGGAACAAGAACAGTTAATTTTCGATAAATTCTCCCGCGCTCGCAAAGAGTCCGCCATTCCCGGCGTGGGCCTCGGATTAGCAATTTGCCGGGCAATTATTGAAATCCACCAAGGAAAGATTTGGGCGACCAATAACGAAAAAGGTGGAGCAAGTTTTCACTTTGTTCTACCGTTAGAGAAACCACCAGAAATTATTACTGAGGAGATGTGATTATTACTAACAATAACACCATTTTGATTATTGAAGATGAGAAAGAGATCCGACGCTTTGTCCGGCTAGCGTTGGAAGGTGAAGGCTATCGCGTATTTGACAGTGATACGCTGAAATGGGGCCTGATTGAAGCGGGAACCCGTAAGCCTGACTTAATTATTCTTGATTTGGGCTTGCCGGATGGTGACGGTATTAATTTGATCCGTGATCTACGCCAGTGGAGCTCAATTCCCGTTATTGTTCTCTCTGCCCGTGATAAAGAAGCGGATAAAGTTGCGGCATTGGATGTCGGCGCTGATGACTATCTGAGTAAACCCTTTGGCATCAGTGAACTATTGGCAAGAGTCCGGGTTGCTTTACGTCGTTTTGCCAGAACCAATAAAGAAGAATCGATCGTTCATTTTTCTGATGTCGTTGTCGATCTGGTTAACCGCCGAATTACCAAAAACGATGAAGAACTACATCTCACTCCAATTGAATTCCGATTGTTAGGTGAATTATTGGCAAATAGCGGCAAAGTACTCACCCAACGCCAATTACTCAACCAGGTTTGGGGCCCTAATTATGTTGAACACAACCATTATTTACGGATTTATATGGGGCATTTACGACAAAAATTAGAAACCGACCCAACCAGACCAAAACATTTACTGACTGAAACCGGCATTGGCTATCGGTTTATGCCTTAATGCCTGAAACACAAATCTAATCTCTTCATGTCTCAGGCAATTAACATCTCTCAGCCAAACTTAGCTTATTTCACCTGACACACATGTTCAGATAAATAATAAGCGACAGACTCTTCGCAACAAGAACCAATAATATCGGCACCCGGAAGCGCTTGTTTAACCCTATCCTGTGCCGTGCCCATGATGACCCCTTTAGCGGCGGTTGAAAGCATTTCTACATCATTCATACCATCGCCAAACGCAATAGTTTGATTGATTGGGACGCCAAGAAACTCAGCTAACTGAATTAAAGCTTGCCCTTTCGAAACACCACTACCCATTACCTCCAGACACCAAGGAAATGAGAAAGCGACACTGACATTATCAGAAAATAGATCAATTAAATGACGTTCTAATTTAACCAACTCATCATGATCTCTCTTCTTGTGAATGAAAAAGATTTTCTCAACCGCATCACAAGGCATTTCATCAGCCTGTCTAACTACAGGATTAAAATTATCATTCTGATTAAAATCACTGAAACTATGGTGTAGCTCACTGGTTAACCATTGGGAACCACAATACATATTAATCACTAAATCCTGATCCGCCTGAGTTTCCTCAATCACTCTTTTTACTACATCACCCGGTAGATATTGTTTGATATCCAATTTCTTACAGGCACTGGTCAATCTGGCGCCATTAGACGTAATCAGATGTACAGGTATACCAAAGTCACCAATAATAGCATTAACATCAGCATGATGCCTGCCGGTGGCAAATACGATCTGCTTACCTTTATTTGACAAATTAGTCAACACCTGATGGGTAAATTTACCTATCGTATCCCCGTGAAGTAATAGAGTTCCATCAAGATCTGTAGCAATAAGATTATACATAAGCGCTTCCCGGTACATTAAGAGCAGTTATCATCTAAGCTTTATTAAGCAATTCGAGCGATGCCTGCTTGGTAAATGTCATCCTTTCTTCCAGACTATGATTATCCTTTTCATAATAAATTGTTGCCTCTGCATTAACCTGAGGTCTTGGAGTTATTTTTTCCAATATTGGCATCGTGTCAAGGAATAATTGTCTGGAATAGTTAATAGCCCTTGTATAAGTATCAATAACCTCTTCAAATTCAGGGTAAATAGAAAATGAGATCTGATTGACAATTGGCCCCGCGTCAATACCTTCATTAATTTCATGGATCGTCACACCGTGGGACTGTTCTCCATTTTTCAAAGCCCAGTTTACCGGCCTTACGCCGCGATATTTAGGCAAATAGGACAAATGGATATTCAAGATTCTCTTACAAGAATTAATGAATTTTAACGGTAATATCCGCTTATGAAATACGACAAAGCATAAATCACAAGTGAAATCACCGCTGTCATAGCCGGGTAGATTCTCAACCTTATTATCCTCAATAACAGAAATATTATTTTGATAACAGAATTCGATTAATGTCTGATCAGTACTCACAGGTTCGAATTTATCTGCCACCACGTGCGATATTTTATACTCTTTATGATTTAAGAAATACTGACAAATGAAAATTGCCAATTCTCCTTTACCACAAATTACCACTGTTTTTGGATGGCTCATTCGCAAACCTCGTTAATTTCCTTAACCACACTAATATCACTAATATTAATTAGCCCCTGCATCACCATACGCAATGAACGTATTAAAATTTCATTATCGCTTGGTGTTCGGCAAGAAATACGCAAATACCTATCAGAATCTATATTTCCTTTGCCAGAACACTCTTTTACATATAACCCATGAATATCTAAAAGTAACTGTGATATCGTTTTTGCATCAGAAACATGCAATTTACAGTAAACAAAATTAGAATCCGTTTCATAGGCAGTAATACCTTCGATTGAATTTAATTCTTGCTGTAATTTTAACGTATCAATAATCACTTGTTCACAACTTAATTTATAACTCTCTCTATATTGAGGTAATCTCAATAAAAACTCTTCAGCAAAACCATTAATATTCCAAATGGGTAATACCGCTCTTATTTTACCAAGTAATTCCTGATTTGCAGTGGCAATATACCCGATACGAATACCACCAATGCCAAAGGTTTTACTCATGCTTCGAATAACAGATAAATTCTTATAGTTATCTAAATGCTTTAACATTGTGTCATCACGCATTTTAGAGAAATCTAAGAAAGATTCATCAATAATTAAATCGATATTTAATGCTAACAATTCGCCAGCCAAATATAACAGACTATCAATAGGCGTCAGTTTACCTGTCGGATTATTTGGTGATTCAATCACTACCACATTTGGCTTTTCCTCTTTCGCCAACGTTAATAGTTCATCAATATCTATCTCAAAATCTCTGCTCTCTTTACTATAGCTAAATATTGTTCTGTCTTTACCAAAGCAATTAGCATATTCATTAAATGAAGGTACCGTGACTAATACTTTACCTGTATAAACATCAGGAAGCCGTTTAATTATCTCAGCAGCGCCATTCGAAATACATAATTGCGTTCTCTCTATCCCAATAAATTCAGATAAAGCATGTTCGACTAAACGATTCCCGCCAGGATAATTTAAAAATATTTCATCAAAATTATTCTTT
Source organism: Photorhabdus aegyptia (assembly GCF_000612035.1). Taxonomy (NCBI): domain Bacteria; kingdom Pseudomonadati; phylum Pseudomonadota; class Gammaproteobacteria; order Enterobacterales; family Morganellaceae; genus Photorhabdus; species Photorhabdus aegyptia. The sequence goes on from NZ_JFGV01000052.1 coordinate 36,084, forward strand.
ATTTCATCTTTCAATTTCTTAGGTGGAAAATTGAAATTATAAATTAATCCAAAGTCAATAATAGGATAACGCCAGTAACCACCGTGCCTATTTTGAATAAGATCTAATTTATTATTACTTGAGATAAAGTCACAAATAGTAAGATCATAAGTATTATCTACCTCATACCATTGAGAATGATCAACAATACTTGCTTTAAATTCAGCCATATTATTCAGCAAAGACTGTTTAAATATATCCTCATAATATAACCCAGTTGATCCGCTATTAACGTAACTTTCTAGCTCTTTAGTAACATATTCAGCAAAATTAGCGGTGCAAATATTATAAATATTTACCGTCTTATATTGACCTTCTTCAACCTGATAATGACTATCCTTAGTAGAACTTAATGCAATAATATTATCTTTATCTATTTTTGCATAAGTCCCTTCCATATTACCACTAAGAGGAGAAACAAGGACATTGAGATCGCCTGCTTTTAACATCACTGTTTCCAAACATTTCTTTGTGAAGAAGATATCCCCTTCAAGGATCAGCGTATCTTGCTTAATCCAATTCCTGGCAAGATATAAAGAATAGATATTATTGGTTGATTCCCACTTTTCACTATTAACAAATTCAATATGTAAGTTATATGCGCCTTGTTCAATATGAGACATTAAAACATCGCTCTTATAACCCACCACAATAATAACTTTTTTAATACCGACAGCTTCGATATTCCTCAGCGCATTATCGATAAACGATATCTGATTTGTTTCTACCAAAGGTTTTGGTTTATTTGATGTTCTAGTTGATAATCTGCTGCCTCTTCCGGCACAGAGAATGATTGCTGTTTTCATATGCATAGTCTTAATAAATTATTTTAAATTGATGTTAAAAGGTTATTTTTATTCTTAAATAGGAATTAACCTAAAATATAGTCCGTTAATAATGATATAAAATTGATATTGAATTAAATATTAATTAAATACGAGGTCATATATAACATGTTGATATACCCAAACCCCATCAATTCTTCCGTGGAAACTTGCCTCACCACCATTTTCACCACCCGTCTTTACACCCAGGGCGGGATTCCACTTTGTATTTAATTTAATCAAAGATAAGTTGACTACGGAATTCCCCTGACCAAATGGCTCTTCGACGTTTAGCCGCCTGA
>NZ_JFGV01000051.1:0-38080 GCF_000612035.1 Photorhabdus aegyptia
CTCACCCCGGTCACATAGTTATCTATGCTCCCGGGGATTCGCTCCCTTGCCGCCGCGATGCATCTTGAAATCCATAGGGTATAGGTTTAGTACAATGAATAATGTTTTTGAATTAAGGTTATTATTGTTGATGTAAAAAATAATGCTATGCCTATATCAGCAACATTTTCGCAATGTAATTCCGTTCTTGTTCTGTACGGAACATGCGAAATCGGTAGGGCAATCATTTCTGCCGGGATATATATCGAAGAAAAAGCACAACTCTGGTTGTTAAATTTGTTGAACTAGGGGTTCAATCGAATTATTATCACGTTAGGTGAGATAAATTTATATCATGTTAAGTGACATCAAATTGATAAAAAACCGGTGAGCCACGTACCCATGACAAATGGGATTGTCACTTAATGTAAGCCTTTACTGGTATCTACTAAATAAAAGAGGGGAAGATGATGAAAAGATTTACTTGTGATGAATTTGAATGGGTTTAACCATTAAAATAGTCGAGTATACAGGTAATGAACCGGTTAAGCGAAAAGCGGAGCAGAGTTTCCGCTTTTTTTAAGGATGATTATATGGCAGCAGAAAATTCGATTATTTTGAGTGAAAATTGGCAATTTTATTACCAATATGGTCTCCAAATTTTAGTGCGTATTTTGAGTTGAATTCAGTTAAAAATATAAGAGTATTTATGACATAAAGCCGTTACTGTTGATATAAAGAAGGATATAAAACTTATATTAATGGTGATGAAATATATTTTTATCCAGTGGGTCAAATTGGAGGGTAAGTTTTGAATGAAATCATAAGATTCTTGGGGCATGTATTTACTACCAGGCTTATTTATCCTTATTCTTTTCCCTGTTAATAACTTATAGAAAAATACGGCAGGATGAATCTGACCATGAATACCTATAGAATGACCAATGTATGCTGCTGATGATAAGCAAAAACCTTTTTCCATATATAAATCAATAATTTCATCCATCTTTTTTTGATTTATTTTGTAAATGGCTATTGATATAATGAGAAAAATATTGAAAGAGATACAAGAAATAACCAAGATGATAAAAGTGACTCTGTTCATATAAAAAGTCCATTGAGTATTCAGTATAATTAAGCGTATTTTTCAAACAGGCATATTGCCATTGATATAATAAAGGATGCAACACTTATATTGATGGTAATGTAACATATTTTTATCCAGTGAGTTAAATTTGGGGGTAAATTTTGAATAAAATCGTAAGACTCTTGTGGCATATATTTACTACTAGGCTCATTTATTCTTATTCTTTTTCCTGTTAATAACTTATAGAAAAATGCGGCAGTATAAAACTGACCGTGAATACCCATAAAATGCCCAATGTATGCTCCTGATGATAAACAAAAACCTTTTTCCATATATAATTCAATAATTTTATCCATCTTTTTTTGATTTATTTTGTAAATAGCTGCTGATATAATGAAAAAACCAATAAAAGAAGCACAAGAAATAACCAAGATGATAAAAATGACTCTGTTCATATTAAAATTCCATTGAGTATTTAGTATAGTTAAGCGTATTTTTCAAATAAGAACATTGCCATTGATATAAAGAGGAATATTCCACCTATATTGATGGTAATGAAATATATTTTTATCCAGTGGGTCAAATTGGAGGGTAAGTTTTGAATGAAATCATAAGATTCTTGGGGCATATATTTACTATCAGGTCTATTTATCCTCATTCTTTTTCCAGTTAACAACATGTAGAAAAACGTAGCAACCTGAAACTGACCATAAACACCTAGGAAACGACCAATATTTACGCCTGTTGATAAACAAAGTCCTTTTCCTATATATAATTCAATAATTTCATCCATCTTTTTTTGGTTTATTTTATAAATAGCTATTGATACAACTAAGAGAATAATAAATAAAATATAAAAAATAAGCATGATGACAATAATTGATCTGTTCATGTTAATTTCCTATTGCCTTTATGTATTCGTTAAACACTTATATAACAAGATAAGTATACTACTTAAGATGAATGAGAATATAGCAGTAGAAAATAAATAATAATAGATAATCATTATTGAGGCAAGTTTTTTAGGTATACTCTTTGCGAATTCATATGCTTCTTGCGGTATGGAGTTACCTATAAGAGCACGAGATATTATAGTCTTTTTTCTAGTTATTGTCTGGTAGAAGAAACATGATAGATAATAACTGCCATAAAAGCCAGAAAACGATATTACATATATAATTTGTGGTATGAAAAAACCATTTTGTATATATTCATCTCTGATCTCTGTGAAGGATTTTTTATTTATTCCATAAAGAACGAATAAAGATAGTAACAAAAACATACTAACTAAAAATAAAGAAAGCATGATAAAGTTAACTGTATTAATTAAGATATTCATATTATTCACTTGCTATTTTATCGATTAAAAAATTTTCTTCTGTGCTTCCGGCAGCTCCACCTACTACACTACCGACAGCTACGCATATCCATTTAGCACGATTAATAATTTTTTTGAATTAAGATTATTATTGTTGCTGTAAAAAATAATGCTCCACCTATATAAGTGGTAATGATACATGTTTTCATCCAATGCGTTAAACTGGAGGGTAGATTTTGAATAAAGTCATAAGATTCTTGGTGCATATATTTACTATCAGGCTGATTTATCTTCATTTTTTTTCCAGTTAACAGCCTGTAGAAGAACATAACGACGTGAATCTGATCACGCATTCTTCCGAAGCGTTGTATCATTATGCCTGTTGGTAAATAAAGTCTTTCTTCTATATATAATTCAATAATTTTATCCATCTTTTTCTGATTTATTTTGTAAATGGCTATTGATATAAAAAGAATAAGTGTTGAAGAGGTGTAAAGTATAATCAAAATAATAAAGGTGATTATGTTCATATTAAAGTCCCATTGAGTTTTCAGTATGATTAAGCGTATTTTTGAAATACGTATATTGCCATTGTTATAAAGAAAAATGCCCCGCCTATATTAGCGATAATGAAATATATTTTTATCCAGTGAGTTAAATGGGGGGGTAAGTTTTGAATGAAATCATAAGGCTCTTGGGGCATATATTTGCTATCAGGTCTATTTATCCTTATTCTTTTTCCCGTTAATAACCTATAAAAAAATACGGCAGCATAAAATTGACCATGAATACCCATTAAATGACCCATGTATGCTCCTGTTGACAAACAAAACCCTTTTTCCATATATAATTCAATGATCTTGTCCATCTTTCTTTGGTTTATTTTATAAATGGCTATTGATATAATGAGAAAAATAATGGAGGAGATAAAAGAAATCACTAAAATGATAAAGGTGATTATGTTCATATTAAAGTCCCATTGAGTTTTCAGTATGATTAAGCGTATTTTTCAAATAGGTATATTGCCATTGATATAGATAAGGATACAAGGCTTATATTGATAGTGATGAAATATATTTTTATCCAGTGGGTTAAATTGGAGGGTAAATTTTGAATGAAATCATAAGATTCTTGGGGCATATATTTACTACCAGGCTCATTTATTCTTATCCTTTTTCCTGTCAATAACTTATAGAAAAATACGGCAGGATGAATTTGACCACGAATACCCATAGAATGACCAATGTATGCTGCTGCTGATAAGCAAAAGCCTTTTTCCATATATAATTCAATAATTTTATCCATCTTTTTTTGATTTATTTTATAAATAGCTATAGATATAACGAGAAAAAGATTGAAGGAGATAAAAGAAATAATCAAGATGATAAAAGTGATTATATTCATATTAAAGTCCCATTGAAGATTCAACAATAAATTCGAGGAGCAATTCTCCTCCTTTGCTGCCAATATAACCACCGGCAAGGCCGCCACCCGCCATGCAAATTCCAGCAACTAGTCCCCCAGTTGTAGCACCAAGAGCAACACATGCTGCATCTGCGGTAATTCCACCAATATATGCAAGACCTGCTCCTATTCCTGTCCTGCCAGCAAATTTACTATATTCCTTTATTGCTACTTTTTCACATTTTCCTGCTTGCCCGTAATTACAGGCATCAATAACCTGCCCGGTGGTATCAACAAAATCCAGGCCAATGGCAACCCGGCCACCATATTTCATCCATTTAACCATTTCAGCACTGCGGGTGATTATATGATTATATCCCTTTATTGCGCCAATCCCTGCTTTATCCCATTGGTGAGCAATAGCTTTGGTGGATAATTTTAGCGCATGTTTTAAATTAGGATGTTGGTCGATTTTCAAAGAGAGTCGGCCAACTTTATTTAATAATCCCTTTAAGTTACCCATAATCAGTTGTCTTTCTACATAAAACTCGGTACTGATAAATTTTCGGTTTAGCCCATTTAACCGATATTCTTTTTGATAAAGCTTCTGTAACTTTGACAGATTTTTTTTGATTTGGGAGAAATAAGTGTCACCCATTGATGATGCGGTGCCAACTAAGGTTCCTCCCTGATCCAGTACATAGTGAAATAGGCCAAAATGACGATGCAAAAATGCTGCGGATTCACCAGGCAGAGTTGAAACAGATTGGTTGACTTCATACTGAGATTGTTTTAATAGCTGTATTATGTGGGGCGGATTATAGGAATCTGGATCTGCTACCAGCAGAATTTGCCCCGGTTTCAGGAATCGGTAATTTGAATTTAACTCCATAAAGTAGCGGGCCGCTTCGCTATTTGAATGGCTGAATAACAGACTGGCTTGAAAGCTCAATCCTCCGGGTTGCTGTACGACACAGAAACCGGGTTGAATGTTTCTTTTCATAAATACTCTATTTGTTCCCGTAGTAGCTGCTAACATGCTGGCCCAACGTTAGGCAACATAACTTTTTGATAGCTTCATGGGCATAACTTAATCAGATAATCGGATTATTTTCAACATATAATAAATGGGTTTTTAATCTCTACAGAGTGAGAATTTATAGGGAGTAGATGATGTGTAAATTGAATCTGATTTTGTCGGTTGATATTGATTAATTTGCGGTTTTTTCTTTGCTAAAGGATAGCAATAGTGAACGTAATTTGTTTATATATTTGGTCTGACTACGAGTCTTCAATATTTACATTTATATAAGGTAATTAACAATTTGTTACAATTTTCTTATGAAAATTACAATTATTCTATTGAAATCAAAGGAAAATAATTCAGAATGCGAATTCGAACATAAGGTAAACTAAGTAGGTGTAGCTATGGCAAATATGATTTATGTGACGATAAAAGGTGAATCTCAGGGGCTTATTTCTCAAGGATGTTCTACTTTAGATTCTATTGGTAATCGGTATCAGCATGGACATGAAAATCAAATTATGGTGTTGCAATTCAATCATGGTTTGACAGTTGCTCAGAATGTTAATTATCAGCCAGTAAACTTCATTAAACTATTAGATAAATCTTCCCCATTGTTAATGATAGCGGCAGCTAATCATGAAAGACTGGAGTTGACATTTGATATTTATCGGACTTCTCAAATAGGTTCACAGGAACTTTTTTATTCCATATTGCTCACCGGGGCAAAGATTTGTGATTTAAATGTTAATTGTCCGCATGTTATTAATGATAATAACGGCCAGCCGGAAGAAGTTATTTCAGTTCAATATGTTAATATTACTTGTCGGCATCATATGGCGGGAACATCAGGATATTGCATTTGGGATGAGATGGTTTATTGATAAATACAATTTATACGCTTAGTTTTCATTTAATAGCTAAGCGTGTTTTTAAAAGTAAGTACTATAATCACCCGCCATGTAAATTCCAGCAGCTAATCTTTCAGTTGCCGCTCCAAGAGTAACATATGTTGACTCGACGTTAGGCAGCATAACTTCCTTATCGTTTCGTCGCCATCATTGCTTAATCAAATGATAAGATTATTTTTAGCTTATAAATGTACACGTTTTTAATTCTACCGCGCTATGTTTTCTCAGAAATCCTAAAGGGTGTCGTGCGAATGATTCTGATCTAAATCTCAAAGCTGGAACCTATCGTTAGCACTTTTTCATATTCTCTGTAAAATCTCTCCAACGATTTTCCTGCCTGAGCGGTACCTCTTAAGCGGGGATAAATAAGGCTTGAATTGGATTTAAGGAACGAAATATATCAATTTTGTTACGTTACACCTTAAAGCGTTTGTGATAAATTCAATCCGTTTTTGTCTATTAGTATTGGTCGATTTGTTGTTTCTACTATAGAGAGTAATGATATGAATGGATTTGCATATTTAGCAATGGCAATTGTTGCTGAGGTTATCGCAACGGCTTCATTAAAAGCCTCTGATGGGTTTAGTAAATTATTCCCCTCTATACTGGTCATTGTTGGATACGGCATCGCTTTCTGGGGGCTATCTCAGGTGGTTAAAGTGGTGCCATTAGGAATTGCTTACGCCATATGGTCGGGCTTGGGTATTGTGCTGGTTTCTGTTGCGGCGATATTCTTATATCAGCAGAAGCTGGATTGGGCGGCTATTTTAGGTATGTCTCTTATTGTCGCCGGTGTCATGGTAATAAACCTGCTTTCTAACACCAGTGCGCATTAATTAACAATTAACGGTGCTTCTGTTTTCCCTGAATTCTTTTCTGGAGAAGAGATATGTTAAACGTCAGTAATAAGAAAAGATGCCAGACAGTCTTATTAGGAGTACTCTTTAGTATTGCTGTATTAGCTGGTTGTAGTAGCCAGGCAGGGAAAACATCTATCCAATATCAGAGGATACAATACTCTCAACCGGGAAATTCTCAATCGGAAGTTGCTCTTAGAGATAATGCCAGAGCAATCTGTTCTTATGCGGGGGGTATACCGGCGTTAGCAATACAATTAAATGGTGCGCAAATACCTGTTTGCCAGTTGGCAAATGGTAAGCGTTGTGATGAAAGGGCGTTATTGCAAGGTTCTTGTGTGTCAAGTTGAAAGTTGAGGTAGAAATCAAGCAACTAATATGAGCAGAAACATGCCGTTGGAATATCCGATTATAGGCTGCCTTGGGCATGATTCTGTGAGTATATTTGATTCATCAGACAATCATTTTCAACTATCTAAGTTGGAAATTATTTACGGCCAAAAAATTGGCTGATTAATACTAATACAGCAGCAACCAAATAAGCCGCAAAAATACCGACCAGCCATTGTGGCATCTCTAATGTCAGGAATTGCCACTGTCTTACTGAACAATCACCTGTAGCTTCGAATACAGAAGGCAGCCATTGATTTAACGCCAGCCATGAAGGGAAGTTGACGAAGAAATCACAGGTATTAAATGGCGAAGGGTGCAACAGCATCATAGTATGTTCCCATGCGAGTCGCAGGCCGCTCCAGGCACTGTAGATCCACAAAACAATAGCCAGCCAGCGTAACGGCGTTTTTGGTGCGATCATACCCAATACCCCGGCGCCTAACACACCAAACAGCGCAACCCGCTCATAAATACACATCACGCAGGGTTGCAATTTCATCACATGTTGAAAGTATAATGCCGAGCTTTCCAGTATCAAGGCAGTCAAGGTCATTAACAGCCATGCGCTTCGTCCTTGAGAACAGTGGTTTAAAAATCGCATCATTTCCGTTTTTCCATGCAGATTAAGATAAACAATTGAGCGCCTATTTTGCCGACTTACAGGTGACAAAAAAAGTCAATTAAGGTAAATCTGGCTTTTTCAGGGAAAAATAATACCGTATTGAGCGTGATTATGGCTCAATACGGTATTGGTTGGTTAAGGCTATAAAGTGAATTATTGCCGGTTATGGCAAAGCAATTAAGCCCCATTGAACCATCATGTCAGTGACCGGAATTAATAGAAATTCTACGCACAGCAAACCGACCAAAGTCATCACGATAGTATAGGGTAATGCCATTATCACCATGCGACCGTAAGATAAACGAATTAACGGCGATAATGCCGAAGTCAACAGGAACAGAAATGCCGCTTGCCCGTTCGGTGTGGCAACGGAAGGCAGGTTAGTGCCGGTATTAATCGCAACAGCCAGATATTCAAATTGTTTATGTGAAATGAGTCCCTCTTGCAGCGCTGCTCTCGCTTCATTGATATAAACCGTACCGACAAACACGTTATCTGATACTGATGAAAGCAGGCCGTTAAACAGATAGAACAGGGAAAGTTGAGAAGTTTCAGAAACCTGTAAGACGAACTGAATAAATGGCGTAAACAGTTGCTGGTCAACGATGACTGCAACGATAGAAAAGAATACAGTCAGTAATGCCGTGAATGGTAGTGCTTCTTCAAATGCTTTACCCAGGGCATGTTCTTCGGTAATACCACAGAACGACGTAGTTAGAATAATGACCGAAAGGCCGATCAGACCAACTTCTGCCAGATGAAATGCCAGCGCAACAATGAGCCATATGCCTATCAGCGCTTGAGCAATAAGCTGTGCTTTTTCTTTACGTGTTCGTTTTGCGTTGGTTTTTTTATCGTAATCTTCCAATACTTGTCGGACGCGTTCTGGCAATTCTGCGCCATAACCGAACAGCTTAAAGTGTTCGACCAGAAAGCAGACTAACAGCCCGCCAATAAAGACAGGCAAGGTAACCGGAGCCATGCGAATAAAGAAGGTGACAAAATCCCAATTAACGTTTTTGGCGATAATCAGATTTTGCGGTTCTCCTACCATCGTCATCACACCGCCGAGGGCAGTACCTAAACCGGCATGCATCATCAGACTGCGCAAAAAAGCACGAAATTGTTCAAGCGTTTGTTTCTTTTTTGCTGTGTCAATGTGATCGTCATGTTTAGAATTAATGACATCATGTTGATCGGTAATAAAGTTGTTGTAGATGGAATAGAAGCCAAGGGAGACACTAATAACCACGGCAATAACTGTCAGCGCGTCAAGAAATGCTGACAGAAATGCACTAGCCAGACAGAATGCTAAAGCAAGCATGCGCTTGGATTTTATGGAGAGCAGGAGTTTAGTGAAAGCGAATAATAGTAATTGCTTCATAAAGTAAATTCCTGCCACCATAAATATCAGCAACAGTACAACTTCCAAATTATTAGCAATTTCATGACCCACTTGTTGAGGCGAGGTCATGCCGATGATAACCGCTTCAATTGCCAATAAGCCACCCGGTTGTAACGGGTAACATTTAAGTGCCATTGCTAACGTAAAGATAAATTCGACAACAAGCAGCCAGCCAGCGACGAATGGGTTAATAAAGAAGAATATCAATGGGTTGGTGATGAGAAAAGTGATGATAGCTAGCTTATACCAATCTGGCGAGTTGCCGAGAAAGTTTTTTACCGCCGTTTTTAGGATACTGGTTTCCATTGCAATTAAAGTTCCTCTAAATTCGTAAGATCGTGTTCTTTAAACAATAGTACGCTTTAATACAGAATATTTTAAGGGAAATGAGTCATAGTTAAGCATGAGTACGCTTGTTTTTATGACCGCCTTTACGCTTTCTAGACTACATAGCTATATTGAAGTTGCGTATTCTGATATAATTTCATCTATTATTAGTTGAAAAAATCACGTTGGAATAACAAAAATATGGTCATTAAGGCTCAAAGTCCCGCAGGTTTTGCGGAAGAGTATATTATTGAGAGTATATGGAACGGCCGTTTTCCTCCTGGCTCTATTCTTCCAGCAGAACGTGAATTATCTGAGTTAATTGGTGTGACAAGGACTACCCTGCGTGAAGTATTGCAGCGTTTGGCACGCGATGGTTGGTTAACTATTCAGCATGGCAAACCAACAAAAGTGAATAACTTTTGGGAAACATCGGGTCTTAATATTTTAGAGACTCTGGCCCGTCTTGATCACGATCGTGTTCCTGAGTTGATTGATAACCTACTGGCGGTGAGAACGAATATTGCAGCGATATTTATTCGCACGGCTTTTAGGCATAATCCTGGTAAGTCATTGGAAGTATTGGCAGAAAAAGAGAACGTGGAAGATAATTCAGAGTCATTTAGCTCGCTGGATTATGATATTTTCCGTGGTTTGGCTTTTGCTTCCGGTAATCCAATTTATGGCCTGATTATCAACGGTTTGAAAGGGCTGTATACCCGTGTAGGGCGTTATTACTTCTCTAATCCTGAGGCGCGTAAATTGGCGCTGAATTTTTATCAGCAACTGGTGATATTATGCCGCGATAAATCCTACGATAAAGTCATGGAATGTGTTCGTAACTATGGTAAAGAGAGTGGTGTCATTTGGCATAGTATGCAAAGTACAATGCCAAGTGATTTATCTGAATTGTCGCTGATATCCCGTTAGTATTTTTACTTAATCTCAGGCTTTATCCAATCTATTAGTTTCAAATCAAAATTATTTTGAGTTGGCCCGGTGCAGCATGCTCTGTACCGGGAGTTTTGTTTTTTTCTCACTCAATTTCAAGCCAATCGTTAATGTCTTTATTTTAGAGTATTATTCTAAATATTCGGTTTTTATTTGAATTTTTATTTCGATTAATTGATGGTTATTGGTATCTTGTGGTTGTTTAATTGATTCGTTTTTTTCGCCGAAAAACTCAGAATAATGACTTGATATGAAATAATTAGCATGCGATTCATATGGTAATTATTATCTTAATTTTATGATTTTAATATTAATTTTTATAATTTGGTTATGTATAAATCACAAATAAGACTGTTGCATAAATGTAATCTAATTGTGACCTAAATCATAAATGTAGATTATTGACGTGACCGATGATTGTTCTATATTGGTTTTTTATAAACAGCATATTATGCTTGCCTAAAATTTTAAATCGTCCGAGGGCTATGATGAAAATCCTTGTTTTAGGTAGTGGTGTTATTGGTGTAACCAGTGCCTGGTATTTGGTACAGCAAGGTCATGAAGTCACTGTCATTGATCGCCAGGGAAGTGCTGCTGAGGAAACCAGCGCGGCTAATGCCGGGCAGATCTCGCCGGGATACGCGACCCCGTGGGGAGCGCCGGGTATTCCATTGAAAGCCATTAAATGGATGTTTCAACGTCATGCTCCATTGGCTATTCGTCCTGATGGATCGCTGTTTCAGTTACGCTGGATGTGGCAGATGTTGCGTAATTGCGATGCCGGTCACTATGCGATAAATAAGAGCCGAATGGTGCGACTGGCAGAGTACAGCCGCGATTGTATCAAACAGTTGAGGGCAGATACCGGTATTCAATATGAAGGGCGTCAGAAGGGCACGCTTCAGTTATTCCGTACGAATAAGCAGTTTGATAATGCCGTGAATGACATAGCCGTTCTTGAACAGGAAGGCGTTCCTTACAATTTATTAACGGCGGATAAACTGGCGACAGTAGAGCCAGCGTTAGCGCATGTCGCTCACAAGTTGGCGGGGGGTTTGCAATTACCGAACGACGAAACGGGGGATTGTCAGCTTTTTACCAAAGAGTTGGCAAAAATGGCAGAAGCGGCAGGGGTAACGTTTCTGTTTAATAAACAGGTCAAACAGTTATTGGTGGAAGGGCAGCGGATTACCGGCGTCCAATGCGAAGATGACGTTATGACAGCAGACAGCTATGTTGTTGCGATGGGTGCTTATTCCACTGAATTGTTAAAAGATTTTGTCAAAATTCCCGTATATCCACTGAAAGGTTATTCATTAACGATGCCTATTGTCGATGCAGAACGGGCTCCGGTATCTACTGCATTGGATGAAACATACAAAATTGCGATTACCCGGTTTGATAACCGTATTCGTGTGGGCGGAATGGCAGAAGTTGTAGGCTTCAATCTGGATCTACTTAAAGCACGCTATGAAACACTGAAAATGGTGGTGCAAGACCTTTATCCAGGCGGGGGCGATATTACTCAGACCCGTTTTTGGACGGGATTGCGCCCAATGACGCCAGATGGTACCCCAATTGTTGGCCCCACTGAATATCACAATCTCTACCTAAATACAGGGCATGGTACATTGGGATGGACTATGGCATGTGGTTCCAGTCAATTACTGGCTGATATTATCTCGGGTAAAAAGCCCGCCATTGCATCTGATGATTTATCAGTATTTCGTTATGTTAATGGTTTTAATACAAAATTGGCACCATTTAGCCACCAATTACACACTGAACTAAGAGGCTAATAGAATATGCCACGTCCGATTTCGGCAACGATTCATCTTGATGCATTGGGAAATAATCTGGCGATTATTCGTAATAAGGTCGGTAATAGTAAAATCTGGGCTGTCGTTAAAGCAAATGCTTATGGGCATGGTTTGAATTGCATATGGCAGTATCTCGATCAGGCTGATGGATTTGCTTTACTTGATTTTAATGAGGCGATTTTATTACGGGAGCGGGGGTGGCAGGGGCCAATCTTGCTATTGGAAGGATTTTTTAAACCTGAAGATTTGTCGATAATTGATGAATATCGGCTAATAACAGTAGTGCATAGTCATTGGCAACTGAAAGCAATAGAGATGGCCAATTTAAGTAAACCAATCGATATTTATCTCAAACTCAATAGCGGTATGAATCGATTGGGGTTTCCTGCGGATCAATATAGAGCGGTTTTGTTATCGGCAAAGCGTATCCGGCAAATTGGGCAAATAACATTAATGTCACATTTTGCGAATGCGGATAAGGATAATAAGGAGATTAGCGTTGCTGAACAACTTAATGTTATTAATTCGGTTAGTCATGGATTGGATATTTCTCAATGCCTGGCTAATTCAGCCGCTTCTTTGTGGTATCCACAAACTCATCGAGATTGGGTACGTCCCGGTATTGTGTTGTATGGCGCCTCACCGAGTGGAAAGTGGAAAGATATTGCCGATATTGGATTGAAAGCAGTGATGAGCCTGCAAAGTGAAATTATTGCCATTCAGAATCTCAAAGCAGGAGACAAAATTGGTTATGGTAGTGAATATACAGCACCGGGTCCTATGCGAGTTGGTACAGTTGCCTGTGGCTATGCTGATGGTTATCCCCGTCGTGCAATGACGGAGATGCCGATTATTGTCGATGGTGTTAGGACCAAAGTATTAGGTACAGTATCAATGGATATGTTGTCGGTGGATTTAACGCTTTGTCCGCAGGCCCAAATTGGCAGTCCTGTTGAATTATGGGGGCAAAATTTGCCGGTGGATGATGTGGCCGAGATTTCCGGGACGATTGGCTATGAATTATTGTGTGCATTGGCAAATCGGGTCCCGGTATCTCTATGTCGTTAAATGCTATGTCATTAAATGCTATGTCATTAAATACCAGACAGTGTGTCAAATAGTAGTTAGCGACGGGTATTATTACAGGAAATAAGTTACCGCTTTCGTCAAATTAATATATTTTTGTTTTGTACAATCTATCTATTCTCGCCAGAAAAATTGGATGGGCAGTAAACATATTGTGCTCTTTAAGAAAAATAGGACATTATTACTTGAAAATGAGGGAAATGATCTCTTACACTTGATATAGCTAATCGCATAATTGTTTTAAAGGAAATAGTTAATCATGATCAACAAAGCTAAAATTTTAGCCACAGTCGTCACTTTTTGTCTGTCTTCATCTTTAGCTTATGCAGGGCAGTGGTCAATTGGCGCTTCTGTTTTGGCTGAGGCATCACCTTATAAGGGTGTGAAGAATAAAGATAAAGTGTTGTTTGTTCCAATGGTTAATTATGAAAGTGACAATTTCTATTTTCATACTTTGGCCGCCGGGTACTATTTGTGGAATCAACCAAAAGATCAGTTATCTTTAGATGTCTATTACTATCCTCAAAGTTTCCGCCCAAAAGATAATGAAGATAAGCAAATGAAAAAGCTGGATCGTCGTGATGATACTATGATGGGCGGTTTTAGCTATCGTCATATTGAAGATTGGGGTACGTTGCGTAGCTCTTTTGCTGCGGATACATTGAGTAAGAGTAAAGGTGTAAGGATTGACCTGGCTTATTTATACGAATTTAAAAGTGATGATTGGTCATTACAACCGGGATTAGGCGTGGTTTGGAATAGTAAAAAACAAAATCGTTATGAGTATGGTATCAAAGATAATGAATCGCGCCATAGCGGGCTAGAAAAATATACGCCAGATGATAGTTGGACTCCCTATGTGGAATTATCTGCCAATTATAAATTTAACCAGGAATGGTCTGCATTTATGATGGGACGTGTTGAGCGTTTACCGAGTGAAATTAAAGATAGTCCGATGGTTAATAAGTCATATTCAAGTATTGTTTGGACAGGTGTTACATATAGTTTTTAATTACTCATTGCGATAATATCGGATAGAGACTGAATTCATGGGATAGTATTCAGTCTTTTTAATGTGAATGAGTGAGATATTTACTGGTAATCTTTCCGGCAACGGATTAGAACCGAAATATGGGCTGGACTATCATCTTGAGAGATTAATGGCTTATTGATACGAGCTGTTTCTACACAAACCATGTTTTTATAACCTTCATTGCACATATCTTTCATTCTATTCGATAATTGAGCGCCGGGATTCCAGCATACAACATCACTGTGATGATAATGGTGAATTTCAATGGTTCGTTTCAGCGATTTATCCCTTATCAGATTAAAATCTTCTGGCTCGGTATAAATATGATCAGTATGACCGTTGAAAATAAGATCCTCTGTTGTTGTGTATTGCTCTTTGTCAGCAATCGTATCAATAAAATGCTTACCTAAGCCACTGACTGAAATTTGATTAATATCGCCAATATTCAGATAAGTATGTAAGGCACAGGTTGCTTGATAATCACCATAGGTTTCCAATTCCATTTCACAGGTTTCACACAGTTTGAATCGGGCAATCAAAGTAAAATCATAAGGCCACAATTTATGGGTATATTCATTGTCTCTCAGCGTGAAAGTGAGTATGACGCCATTTTCATGTTCATTATGTGCGCTAAATTCCCAGGGAAGAATTCTGGCAAAACCGTGACTTGGCGCTCTTGAGGAACCAAACCAAGGCCAACAAATAGGGATACCGCCGCAGATAGCAGTACCTGCTGCAAATATGGTTTTTCTGCTTAACCACAACCCCGGTTCCTCACCACTGGGTTGCCAGGCGATGAGATGTGCTCCTTGCAGACTGATTGCGCCACGAACCTTAGGATGATCGACGACTATCAGTGGGAAGCCATCTATATTTCGTTGACTAATCGCTGGAGAAATTTGTTCTGCAACCGGTAATGAAAAGATTCTATCGTTCATCCGTATAACCTTGTGAATCAAAGTTGGGCGATGGCATGGCCCAAGAATAACGCATGTTGTATACAGATTGAAAC
The DNA here is from genome assembly GCF_000612035.1 of Photorhabdus aegyptia. NCBI lineage: Bacteria > Pseudomonadati > Pseudomonadota > Gammaproteobacteria > Enterobacterales > Morganellaceae > Photorhabdus > Photorhabdus aegyptia. Next base: position 15,230 of record NZ_JFGV01000051.1, read on the forward strand.
AAAAGAGCTGCCGGGGAAGGGCAGCTCTTTTCAGGCAAGGAAGTTACTCAGTTATTTGGCGATGTGAGCAATCAGATCCAGAACTTTGTTAGAGTAACCGGTTTCGTTGTCATACCAGGAAACCAATTTCACAAAGTTGTCGTTCAGAGCGATACCTGCTTTGGCGTCAAATACAGAAGTCAGTTTTTCGCCATTGAAATCGTTGGATACGACGTCATCTTCGGTGTAACCCAGAACGCCTTTCAGTTCACCTTCCGCAGCATCTTTGATAGCATCACAGATTTGTTGATAAGTGGCTGGTTTTTCCAGACGCACAGTCAGGTCAACAACCGATACGTTAGGAGTAGGCACGCGGAAAGCCATGCCAGTCAGTTTACCGTTCAGTTCAGGGATAACTTTACCAACAGCTTTAGCCGCACCGGTAGATGATGGAATGATATTTTGAGCGGCGCCACGACCACCACGCCAATCTTTCGCAGAAGGACCGTCAACGGTTTTCTGAGTTGCCGTTGTTGCGTGAACAGTGGTCATCAGACCTTCAACAATGCCGAATTTATCATTGATAACTTTAGCCAGCGGGGCCAGACAGTTAGTGGTACAGGAAGCATTAGAAACGATGTCCTGGCCTGCATAAGTTTTGTGGTTAACACCCATAACAAACATAGGCGTGTCATCTTTGGACGGGCCGGTCAGAACAACTTTTTTCGCACCAGCGGCAATGTGCTTACGTGCGGTTTCGTCAGTCAGGAAGATACCTGTTGCTTCTGCAACAACATCAACACCCACTTCATTCCATTTCAGGTTAGCTGGATCTCTTTCTGCTGTAACGCGGATAGTTTTGCCGTTAACAATCAGGTGGCCGTCTTTTACTTCAACAGTGCCGTTGAAGCGACCGTGGGTTGAATCGTATTTCAGCATGTAAGCCATGTATTCGGCGTCCAGCAAATCGTTGATTGCAACGATTTCGATGTCTGAGCGTTCTTGTGCGGCACGGAAAACAATACGGCCAATACGACCAAAACCGTTGATACCTACTTTGATAGTCATAGTGTTCCACCAGCTATTTTTTAGTGAATTAAAAATTATTACTAAAGTTACCAAAACCTTGCCAGCCGTCAAGCGGAATCGTGTCAATAGCTGAAAAACATTAGCTTTGAGTTCACCATTTAGACGCTTGCCATAGGGTACCGGCAATCGAGCCGCCATCATTATCAAGGCACAGACAGATATTGAAAGTTAATTGGTTAGATATGCGAGTCACATCACAAATAGTAGGATATACCCGTTATCTTTCAAGTTGCCTCTTTGTTGGCTGCACTCACTCACCCCGGTCACATAGTTCTCTATGCTCCCGGGGATTCGCTCCCTTGCCGTCGCGATGCATCTTGAAATCCATAGGGTATAGACAGATTCTGTTAACCACTTAAAATAAATTCCACTGATGTGATGTTAATTTTTTGTTATTATTAATCAATTTTATTGAGAACATGAGTCTTATTATTAAGGTGGTCGTTATGGCTAAGAATCCTGATGTTTCCCTTTGTAAAGAACTTACTGATATTCAGCGTCATGTAACCCAGAATGCCGGGACAGAGCCGCCATTTTCAGGGAAATTGCTGCATAATAAGAAAAGTGGCGTGTACCATTGTTTGTGCTGCGAGCAGCCGTTATTTATGTCCGATACTAAATTTGATTCTGGTTGTGGCTGGCCGAGTTTTTACCAGTCTGTTACTCATGATGCGGTGAAGTATCTTGATGATAATAGTCACAATATGCATCGTATTGAGGTTCGTTGCGGTCATTGCAACGCTCATTTGGGGCATGTGTTCCCTGATGGCCCGCAACCGACAGGAGAACGTTTTTGCATCAACTCGGCTGCATTAAGCTTTATTGATGAAAATACAGGCGAAAAAACAGTAGGTTAATCGTTTTTATGATTGCGGACATAATCTTAATTTACGCAAAAAATCGTTTCAGCTAATTCTGGAAAATAATGAGGAAATATCAATGGAACTGGATGATCTGTTATCTGTAATGACACCAGAAATATATCAACGCTTGGTTCAGGCGGTAGAACTAGGTAAATGGCAGGATGGCGTGCCTCTAACGGTAGAGCAGAAAGAGCATAGTTTGCAAATGATTATGCTATGGCAATCAAGGCATAACCATGATCCGCAACATATGACGATTGGTACTGACGGTCAGTTGGTGATGAAGAGTAAACAAGAACTGAAAGCGACCTTTCAGTCTGAAATGGTGGCAACATTCAAGCCATAATCTTTGGCGAGTTGAAAAGGCTGAGTGTGTAAACTCAGCCTGACCTTGGATTGATATCAGAGGAGAGCGTTTTCTAGTTGATCAAGTTCTATCAATATAGCGCCTTTCTCTTTTATCTCGTTGAATGCTGATTGGCTATCATTTGGGCTGAGGTTAACCCCCCGGCAACCATCAGTAATGACCCAAGTTTCATAACCTAATGCCAGCGCATCCAGCACAGTAAACTTCACGCAATAATCAGTCGCGATACCGATAATAAACAGGCGTTCAATTTGCTGTGCTTGCAACCAGTCATCAAGCCGGGTTTTACTCAGATGGCCGTTGTCAAAGAAAGCACTGTAGCTATCGATCTGCGGATTTTCACCTTTATGGAAAATTTCGAGAATGGCTTGCTTGTTTAGCTGTGGATGGAAATCAGCGCCTGGCTGACCCTGAACACAGTGTACCGGCCACCATACTTGTGGAATACCGTTTAATATACCGATATCACCGATCTGTTGCCCGGAATTTACTGCGAAGCTCATATGTTCAGCGGGATGCCAGTCTTGAGTGGCAATAATGCTGATATTGTGTTTCAGACAAATATCAATTGCCTGATTTGCCGCAACAATGACTTGTTCACTCTCTTCTACGGCTAAAGCGCCGCCGGTACAGAAGTCGTTCTGTAGATCAATAAGTAATAGGGCTGTTTTCATCTTTTTCCTTGATTATTTATCAGGATAACTTAATTCACCACGTAAATTTTGTTGCATTAAATAACGAATTTTTTCATTGCTATAGGGTTGACTGAGTAAATAGTGCAACTTGGTTAAAGTTGCTTCAAAAGTCATATCGTAGCCGCTGATTACCCCTGCTTCCGCCAGAGCATGGCCCGTTGCATAACCTTCCATATTTACTCGGCCAGAAATGCATTGAGTCAAATTAACAACCACGATCCCTCTCTCTGTTGCCTGTTTTAGCTCTTTCAGCAGTTCAGGGTGCTGAGGTGCGTTTCCGACGCCATACGAGCGCAGGATGAGAGCCTTAACCGGCTGCATTAAAATATTATTCACAACCTGACTGGAAAGGCCAGGGTAAATGGTGATTACGCCAATTGGCTGAGGAGTAATCCGATGAGTAATAAACTCACCATGACTGGCAGGGGCAGAACAAGCATTGAAAGTTTTGATGTTAATACCGGCTTCCATTAATGGAGAACAGTTTGGTGAGGCAAAAGCATCGAAACCGTCGGCATGTGCTTTGACGGTCCGATTCCCACGAAACAGTTTATTATTGAAAAACAGGCTGACCTCGTTAACCGGGTAATTAGCGGCAAGGTAAAGCGCGTTCAATAAGTTTGTCTGCCCATCAGAGCGCAGCGCTTCCAGTGGGATTTGCGACCCTGTGACAATGACTGGCTTACCCAGATTCTCAAACATAAAGGAGAGGGCCGATGCCGTAAATGCCATTGTATCCGTACCATGCAGGATCACGAACCCATCATAATCATGGTAGTTTTCTCGGATATCATCAGCGATAAACTGCCAGTCTTCTGGGGTCATGTCAGAAGAATCGATCAGTGGTTGATGTTCACGGATGGTGAATGTCGGCATTTCCGGTCGATGGAATTCGGGCATCTTTGTTAATTGACGCTGTAAGTGCCCGGAAACGGGAATGTATCCCTGAGATGAGTGTTGCATCCCAATAGTTCCGCCAGTATAGACGACATAAATAGACTTCTTCTGCATGACTGTACCTCATAAAAAGATCAGCTGGATTATAGGAGTATTACAGAAGAAAAAAAGCCTGACAGGGATTTGTCAGGCTAAATTAATCGAGTTATTACCTGGAATCAGACATTATTATCGGCTGTTTAGCGAATATCTCCGCAATTTAAACAGAATGCATAACGATTTTGTGGATCATTCAGATGGCGATAGAACTCACTTTGTTGTTTCACTTCCTGAGCCACCTGCGCCAATGGAGCGGGGAGCCAGGCTTGAACAGCTTCCGGTACGATAACTTGCGCGGTTGTTGTCAACTGACTCATCAGCAACTCACTGAATGACATTTCAGGCTGCATCCAGTCAAGTTCTGGGTTATCCAATTTTGCCAATTCAGCCGCTTTAGTGACCGCATCATCGAAATCTCCTAATTGGTCGACCAATCCATTGGTTTTAGCATCATGACCAATCCACACATGCCCCTGAGCAATTTTATCGACTTCTTCACGTGTTTTATGGCGTGAATTAGCAACAAGGCCGATAAAGTTGTTATAGCCATTTTCGATATTAAGCTGCATCAGCTCTGAGAACTGTTTGCTGAGTCCTTTGGTAACAGAAATACCCGCGAGTGGCGTCGTGGAAACGCCATCAGTGTGGATACCAATATGTTCCAGACTGTTTTCATAAGTGGTGATGACACCGAAGATACCGATAGAACCCGTCAACGTACTTTGGTTTGCGATGATGTAATTAGATGGAGTAGAGATCCAGTAACCACCGGATGCCGCCATTCCTCCCATAGAAACCACCACAGGTTTATTTGCTGCGCGTAGCGCGGCCAGTTCGGTGCGAATAACATCAGAAGCGCTCACACTGCCGCCAGGGCTGTTTACTCGCAGAATAACAGCTTTGATATTATCATCCAGACGGGCTTGACGAATCTGAGCGGCGGTTGTGTCACCGCCAACCATACCTGGCGTCTGCTGCCCATCGACGATTGCGCCTTGTGCGACAATAACGGCTATATTGCCTTTAGATGATGATCTGCCTTCCACCAATTGCGGTGCATAATCGTAAATGCTGATAGCATTGAAGTGGCGGTTTTTTTCGTCCCAACCAAAGGCTTTTGTCATGTCGCTTTCAATGACATTGCGTGGCGCAACATAATCGACCAGCTTGTGTTTAAGCGCATATTGCGCATTGTCTCCGCCAACAGCACGTAAGCCGGCAATCATCTCATCAGCGCCTGGAAATACCTGATCAACAGTGAGTTTGCGGTTGGTAGCGACAGTATTGAGATAGTTGTGCCACAGACCGTTGACCCAACGGCTATCAGCTTCGCGGGCATCGGGGGACATATCATCACGCATAACCGGCTCAACGGCTGATTTATACGTGCCGACGCGGAAAATATGCGCGGTGACTTTCAGTGAGTCCAGCAAGGATTTGTAATACAGGTTATTGGTTGAATAGCCATAAAGACCAACTGTTCCTTGTGGCGATAGATAGATTTTATCGGCAAAGGTAGACAGATAGTACTGTGACTGATTATAACTATCACTGATAGCATAAACGGGTTTACCGGAAGTTTTAAACTCATTAATTGCCTTACCGATATACTGCATGGATGGCTGGTCGGCGCTGATGAAATCATCAAGTTTCAGCACCAGACCCGTGATTTTGGTATCGGTTTTTGCCTGGCGAATGCTATCAACAATATCAAACAGGGAGTTTTCCTGAAATTTATTGCCGGATGCGCCAAACAGTTCACGGCTCAATTGAGTCAATGGAGTACGGCTGGAGACCTGATCCACAATAACACCGGTGAGATTGACATATAATGCTCCCCGATAACTATCCGCCGTTTTGTTTGGCTGTTGATAAAGCAGAAAACCGCCAACTACAACCAGAACCAGCATGATAAAAATCAGGTTTGAAATGACTTCCCGAATAAAATTTAATAGTCGCCAACTCCATTTAAATAATCTTGCGATCAACTTCCATAAAATACGCATATCATCTCCAAAAATAGGATCAAGTAAAGCTATCCTAATGATCAGACATGTAAATGTCAGCTTCAAATAGTGGCATATTGTCTGAAAAGACAGCTTTTGGGACTTTTATTTGTTAACAAATAAACAGAAAATGTTAGCTTATAACAAAATACATTATCTAGGAGAGAAAAGATGGATGCATTAGAACTTTTGTTGAACAGACGTTCAGTATCACGTTTAACAACCCCGGCGCCTCAAGATGAAGCATTACAGCATATTCTGGCTGCGGGAATGAGAGCGCCTGATCATGGCGCACTGCGTCCGTGGCGCTTTATTGTCATGCAGGATGAAGGTATTGAACGGTTCAGTCGATTACTCCATCAAGCAGCCATTGATAGTCAGCTTGGCGCTGATGCGGAAGAAAAAGCGAAAAGCGCGCCTTATCGCGCGCCATTAATCATCGCTGTCATTGCAAAAGTGGCTGAGAATTCCAAAATACCGGAATGGGAACAGGTGGTTTCCGCGGGTTGTGCGGTACATGCGATGCAAATGGCGGCGGTGGCTCAAGGGTTTGGCGGTATCTGGCGTACCGGTCCGTGGATTGATGATAATACCGTGCGTGCCGGTTTGGGGTGTGATGAACATGACAAAATAGTGGGTTTTCTCTACCTTGGAACGCCTGTGTTAAGAGCGCCCAATAAGGTTACTCCGCCGGATATGACCAATTTTGTCAGCTACTTGTAACCGGGGTCTGTTATGTCAACAGAAGTTCGTCTTACCCAATACAGCCACGGCGCTGGATGCGGTTGTAAAATTTCGCCAAAAGTTTTGGAAACCATTCTGCATAGTGAGCAGGAAAAATTTCTTGACCCTCATTTACTGGTTGGTAATGAAACCCGTGATGATGCTGCGGTTTATGATATTGGTAATGGTACCTGTATTGTCAGTACGACAGATTTCTTCATGCCGATTGTAGATGATCCATTTGATTTTGGGCGCATTGCCGCCACAAATGCTATCAGTGATATTTATGCGATGGGCGGTAAGCCCATCATGGCGATAGCTATTTTAGGATGGCCTATCGATAAATTGGCGCCAGAAATTGCCCGTAAGGTGATTGAAGGCGGCCGGGCTGCGTGTAAAGGGGCTGGGATTACGCTGGCGGGAGGGCACTCTATTGATGCGCCTGAACCTATTTTTGGTCTGGCTGTAACCGGTATCGTTAATATTGACCGAGTGAAGCAGAACAGCGCGGCGAAAGCGGGCAGCCAGCTATTGCTGACCAAGCCGCTTGGCATCGGTGTATTAACCACGGCGGAGAAAAAAGGCTTGTTGTTGCCTGAACATCAGGGCGTCGCGATAGAAACCATGTGCCGCTTAAATAAGTTGGGGATGGATTTGGCCGAGGTGGCGGGTGTTACCGCAATGACTGATGTAACCGGGTTTGGTCTGTTAGGGCATTTGAGTGAAATTTGTGAAGGATCGGGGGTTCAGGCCACTCTCCATTTTGCAAAAGTGCCTAAATTGCCGGAAGTGGAATCCTATATTGAAAAGGGTTGTGTTCCGGGGGGAACCGGGCGTAACTTTGATAGTTACGGTCATCTTGTTGGTGAAATGACAGAACTTCAACGCAAACTGTTATGTGATCCACAAACATCCGGTGGCCTGCTGTTGGCTGTTCTACCAGAAGCTATGGACGAAGTGAAAGCGATTGCACGATGTCATGGCATCGAACTGACCGCGATTGGTGAATTGTCTGAGCAGCAGTCAGGCAGAGTACTCATTGAGGTTAATGAATAATATCCATGCGGCTTTTTATTGCAGAAAAACCTAGCCTGGCCAGGGCGATTGCCGATATTTTACCCAAACCGCATCGCCGTGGTGATGGCTTTATTGCTTGTGGCGATAACCAGTTTGTTACCTGGTGTATCGGTCACTTGCTGGAACAAGCGGAACCTGATGCCTACGACGGTCGTTTTGCCCGTTGGTCATTAGTTGATCTTCCAATTATACCTGAAAGATGGCAGTTAAAACCGCGACCTTCTGTTGAGAAACAGCTCAACATCATCCAGACGTTGTTGGAAAAAGCCGATGAAATAGTGCATGCCGGTGACCCGGATCGGGAAGGGCAACTGTTGGTGGATGAGGTTCTGGATTTTTTGAAGCTGGATGATGTCAGGCGTAAAAATGTTCGTCGTTGCTTGATAAGCGATCTAAATCCGCAGGCGGTGACCAGAGCGGTTGAGCGGTTGAGAGATAACCGGGATTTTATTCCGCTATGTGTTTCGGCTCTCGCCAGAGCCAGAGCTGACTGGTTGTATGGCATTAATATGACCCGCGCCTATACCTTGCTTGGCCGTAATGCAGGGTATCAAGGGGTATTATCTGTCGGGCGTGTTCAGACCCCGGTTTTGGGGTTAGTGGTCCGCCGAGATGAAGAGATTGAGCATTTCGTACCCAAAGATTTTTTTGAGGTGAAAGCGCATATTGTTACGCCGAAAGATGAACGTTTTATCGCTATTTGGCAACCGAGTGAATCTTGTATCGATTTTTTGGATGAAGAAGGACGATTGATCCACCGGCCTCTGGCTGAACATGTGGTTGCCAGAATAACCGGTCAACCAGCCTATGTGACCTCTTATCAGGATAAACGGGAATCTGAAATCGCGCCTTTGCCATTTTCATTATCTTCTTTGCAGATTGAAGCTGCTAAGCGTTTTGGCCTAAATGCGCAGCAAGTGTTGGATATTTGTCAGCGATTGTATGAAACACATAAGCTAATTACTTATCCCCGTTCTGATTGCCGTTATTTGCCTGATGAACACTTTGCCGGTCGTCATGCAGTGCTTAATGCGATATCTATTCACGCAACAAATCTGTTGCCACAAGAATTATTGGAAATAGATAGAAAGAATCGTTGTTGGGATGATAAAAAGGTTGATGCTCACCATGCAATTATCCCGACAGCCCGAAGTAGTCATATAAATCTGACAGATAACGAGGCTAATGTTTATGGTTTGATTGCCAGGCAATATTTGATGCAATTTTTCCCGGATGCCATATTCCGTAAATGTGTTATTGAATTAGAAATTGCCGGTGGAAAATTTATTGCTAAAGCTCGTTTTCTTGCTGAGGCAGGTTGGAGAACGTTGCTTGGTAATAAAGAGCGTGATGAAGAGAATGACGGAACGCCATTACCCGTTGTTGCTAAAGGTGATGAATTATTGTGTGAAAGAGGAGAGGTGGTAGAGCGCCAAACCCAACCACCGAAACCATTTACTGATGCAACTATCCTTTCTGCTATGACGGGAATTGCCCGTTTTGTACAGGATAAGGAACTGAAAAAAGTTCTTCGTGCAACAGATGGACTGGGGACGGAAGCAACCCGGGCTGGCATTATCGAACTGCTGTTTAAACGGGAGTTTCTTTATAAGCAAGGGCGCCATATTCATGCTACACCTGCGGGTAGGGCGTTGATTCATGTATTGCCTGATATGGCTGCTTTACCGGATATGACCGCCCATTGGGAATCCCGGTTAACACAAATCAGCGAAAAACAGTTCCGCTATCAAGATTTCATGGGGCCGCTTGAAGAGACATTGCAGCAATTAATTTGGCAGGCTAAACAGAACCGTAATTTAACAGCTTTTCGTGATTTACCACCACTGCCGGTTAAAGATAAAAGAGGGAAAAAAACGAAAGCAACAAAAAATAGTAAAACAGCTGCGCCATAGGGCGCAGCAATTATTAATTAACGTTATTTTAAAATAAACGATTGATATTCTATGTTAATAGAATATCAGATTTTAAATTCTGCCCAAACAGGGGCATGGTCCGAAGGTTTTTCCATCTCACGGATTTTATAATCAATACCTGTTGCGATACAGCGCTCCACCAAGGGTTTAGTTGCAAGCAATAAATCAATACGTAGCCCGCGATTATCATCAAACCCTTTGGAGCGATAATCAAACCAGGAAAATTGGTCGTTACATTCAGGATTGAGATGGCGGAATGTATCAACCAAGCCCCAGTTTTTCAGGCGATCCATCCAATCTCTCTCTTCTGGCAGGAAAGAACATTTACCCGTTTTTAGCCAGCGTTTTTGGTTGTTCTCACCAATTCCGATGTCCAGATCTGTCGGGCTGATATTCATATCGCCCATGATAATCACTTGTGATTGAGGGGTTAAGTTTTGCTCCAGATAGTTTTGCAGATCCTGATAAAATTTCTCTTTTGCCGGAAATTTCACTGGATGTTCACGGCTTTCTCCCTGTGGAAAATAGCCATTAATAACGGTCAATGGCCCGTGTGGGGTTTCCATTTCTGCCATGATAACACGGCGTTGAGCATCTTCATCATCCCCTGGAAAACCACGATGTACAGCAAGAGGCGCCTGGCGCGTTAACAGAGCGACGCCGTAATGGGCTTTCTGGCCGTGGTAAAATACATGATAGCCAAGTTCTCTCACCTCTTCTAAAGGGAACGCTTCATCATGAACTTTTGTTTCCTGTAAGCCGATAACATCGGGTCGATGTTGCTCGACGATCGTAGCTAACTGATGGGGGCGGGCACGTAATCCATTAATATTAAAAGAGATAAATTTCATCTTTTACAGCCATCCAGTAAAAAGACACAGGAACAATAGTAACAGATGGATCTTAAAAAGTAACTATTGACAATGGTCAGTACGAAATAGTAACGGCCCCCCTAATATTATAATTTGTTGTGGAAAATATAATAATTTGTGGTGAGAAACAGCCTCTGTTAGACCGTTTTTATCTCAAGTGTTACAAAAATTGATTACTGAAAAATGTAGAACCCTATCCTAATCTTTGATAGAAAATTGAGCTCGTTAGTAATGTTTATATTTTCTAATGGTTGATTGGTTGAGATTAATTTTTGAACCATGATAAACATGAATAATAGAGTTTATTGAGCCACCTATGTATTGAACATACGCTTTTTTTATGTGGTATATGTTTGAGAAGTATTTGTTTTTTTGTACAAAATTTATGCCTTCACAGTATCAAACTTGATTTAGCTGTCATTTGGTGAAGGCTATTTCAAAGAAATTATTTTAGCCACAAGTTATATAGGAACGGTGAATTATGTTTTTTTCTCGTAAATTAGAAGCATTCATGGCAGTGGTGGAAAATGGTTCTTTAAGTAAAGCGGCAAGAGTGATGAACCGTACAACTCCTCCAGTAGCTAAATCAATCAAAGACTTCGAGGCAACATTAGGGAAGCGCCTTTTCAAAAGGGAGAAATTTGGGATGAGTCTGACTAAAGATGGTTTAGAATTATATAATGATCTTAAAGATCTTTATTTACAAGAAAAAGAAATAACTAAAAAACATATCAGTGGTAGTATATGTAACATAGTTAATATTTATTACGATTGGGGGAAAAACAAACATCTTATTTATTTATATAAAGCAGCTGACAGAAATAGCTCCCAGGTAAATATATTCCGGTTTAGTTATGATAACATTGAAGAAATAGTGGATTACGACGGCAACACGCTCATTCTGAGCTCAGAAAAGATACTAAGTGACCGTTTTAGTCTCATTCGTAAAATAAAAGGGCCTGAATTGGGAATTTGCTGCCGAAAAGAATTATTGGATATTGCTGGTGGCGATGTGATGCAATTGCTCAAGAGTAATACTTGGCTATGCGATCCTGTACTTTATAAAAGTAGTTTCATTAAAAACCTGGAAGAAGAAGTTATTCAAAGTGGTGGAAAAGTAAATATGCGTCAGATGGATAATATGGGATGCTGCATGAATTTCATTTATTCCAGAGATTATATATTTATTACCGATTCTCATCCTGACGAATTGGAAGGCGGAGATGCTTTGAGTTTTGTTCCTATTGCAAAACCTGGTGCAGCAAATCAATGTTATATTTATAAATCTAAATCGCACTCAAGTGTACTTAATCGTTTCATCGATTCAGTCAATGACATGAGTTAAAATTCACCTACGCGGAGAGGATTATTGTAAGCTCCGCGTTGTTGTTATGTGGAGATAATTATAAAGACTTTTCACTGTACCTAAATGATAAACTTATATTTATAATTCTTATTTGAATATTCCGAGTGAATATCTGGTAATGGTGAGGAAAAATGGACTGTTCCTCGCCTTTTGGGGCAACGTATACGAAAGCCTGACATACTTATTCATTCTTGTCTGGTGTCAGGACAACCCATTTGTGCATGCACAAATCTGCATGGCCTTTGTTTTACTGCTTTAGCCACGGTGTTGTGGCGCTCCAAAAAATGATGTTCGCCCCTAAATAGCTTTCGGCAAAATCGGTAAACTCCTGCTGAGTGAAGGTTTTTTTGGTTTTTGGGTTGGTATAGGTTAGCGTGGGTTCTTGGACTGCCATTGCCACCAAATCCAGTTTGCCCTTGTAGCGATTGAAAAAGGGATAAGCGTTTTTCATCTGAGCAGATTGATACGGTACGATATCGGGGCCGCCGAGACCGATCTTATTTTTCGACGCGAAATTAAAAAAGCGAGACATATACTGATGATCATTATCCCATTCACATGGCCAGAAATTAACATATTGTACCACGTAGGATTTTTTAAATACCTGGCGGGCAAATTTGATATTATCAAGTTCGGCGGCAAAATAGCGGTCACAGCTAAAACCAGTCTTATCCTGTTTCATATCAATATCAACGGCGGTTTCTGGTAGATTAATCCCGGCAATACGGCCATCAAATTTTTTTGCCAGTTCGGAAAGCAGATTCTGATAGCTTTTACGCAACGCTGTATTCCACTGAATAGCAACCCAACCATAACTTTGTGCTTTGCCTTCACCGGGATTATCAACTTGAGCAACTAAACCGCCTTGATATTTTGTGTCTTGTTGGAGATAAAATGGAATGTAGCGGGCATTTTTCTCAAAAAAGCGATCTTGGATCTGAATAAACAGCTTCTTTTTTATTCTATTAAGCAACGACAGATCTTTTTCGATGGCGGAAAAATCATATTTCCCTGGCTCGCTCTCCAATTGTTTCCAGCTATAAACAACCTGTACACCGTCAATGTCTTGACGTTCCAACAGAGGACGTAATTGATCGAGCTCATCGGATGAAGTGTAGAGATAGTTTTGTGGTTTTCCTGCGAGTGCAGCAGTTGACAGTAGACTAAAAATCAGAGTAGCTGAGATAAGTTGTTTTAGCATTATAGTTTCTATCCTTAATTATAGGGGAATGAATCTCATCAATTTATGACAGCTTAACGAGGTAGATAGTTCCATTACTTGATGAATTTATTTAACATCAAAAAGTTACTTTATTGATTAATTGGTAATTATTTGCCACGTCTTAGTACTCATTTATCTCTATCTTTGTGAATAAATTCTCATTAAAAACAAATGAGCATGTTATCAATGAATATCATATTCATTGGGATTGTTGACTGTTTTACAGAGAAACGTTTAGTGATTTATTTTTAAGTTTAATGAAAATTAAACGAAATGCATTTTATGATAAAAAATATTGACTTTATTATCGGCTAATTAAGAGAATTGTCCTGCTCTACAAATAATTTATCTTGCTGTAGAAGATTAAGGAATAAATGGTGGGCATATCAGCATGAAATGTAATTTACACCCATTCTTGATAATAGGTTGTTTGAATCGGTTAATCGAATTGCTAATTCTTGGGACAGTAAAAAGGTAGATATCCTGAGAGAGTATCATTAACAATATTCTGATTAATCCATCGGATTGTATTCGTGGTAGCGCCTTTACACTTGCCTTGCGGCGACAAGGTTGGTCTGTTTTTTTATCTTGCATCACCGGATATCTTGTTATTAGTATAGCATGAATGAGAATTATTCTTTTTTACAGTGAATTGATGCGTGATATTTAAAAAGGAATAATGAAATTGAAATCCATGTAACATATTGAATAGGAATGAAAATAGGATATTGCTCTCATGGGGGATTATCTGATTATAACAGAATTCTCAAGTCCTTCTCATTTTATGGCAATCAATGCAAGCTTATTTTTGTCAATAAATGTCATGTTGTTGTTATGTGGGGTTAAATATCCTGGTCGATATGCGGTTATACCAATGGTGATAGAGTCCAGACATTAAAAATTGTATTTTTTTGAAAAAAGAGTTGATCTTTATAGGCACCCATTAAGAGGATGGGAGAATTTGTAAATCGCTCATCCTGTTCATGCCTTGATGTATTGCGAAAACATGAATGGCCTGTGTAAATATTTACGGTTCAGTTAACTGCCGACCGGGAAATACCGGCGTGGGTTATTTCCCGGTATGACAATAATGACATGGCCCTATATTGAGTTCTTATTGTTGACTAATAGCCGCAGAAAATTTAGGAGAAAATATGACGTATTCAACACCGGTGATCATCTTTGATCACAGCCGCTACAGACTAAAAGTGTGGTACAACAAAGCGCCGCTGGATGTGCTGGCCTTTACCGGGCAGGAAGCCTTAAGCCAGCCGTTTCGCTATGCCATTGAATTCACCAGTTCGGAGAAAGGGATTGAACCGGCACAGATGTTGATGCAGCAAGCCTCATTCACCCTGACTTCACCTGAGATCAATCCGGGGATACGGTGGATGTCGATTGTGCCCCCGGAGCCGCTGCGCTCGGTTTACGGGGTGATCAGCGGCTTTAAACTGCTCTCTACTTCGCGGGACGAAAGCCGTTATGAAGTGATACTGGAACCCCGGCTGGCGCTGATGGCGAGAAGCCATCAATACGCCATCTACCAAAAACTGTCCGTGCCGGAGATTGTGGAGAAGATTCTGCGGGAGCGGCATGGCTTTCGCGGGCAGGACTTCTTGTTCAGTCTGACACACAACTACCCGAGGCGGGAACAGGTGATGCAGTATGGCGAAGATGACTTGCGCTTTATCCAACGCCTGCTGGCGGAAGTGGGTATCTGGTACAAAGTGACAGCGGATGACCGGTTAAAGATCGATGTGGTGGAGTTTTATGACGATCAACGTGACTACCAGTTCAACGTCTACCTGCCTGCCCGCAATCCGTCAGGCATGCACGGCGAGGAGGACGCGGTGGTGTGGGGCATGGAGACCGCGTATCAGGTGGTGGAGGGAAAAATTACCACCCGCAATTATGACTACCACGATGCCCGGCCGTATCCTGGCCTGAACACCGAGGCGGATGTGACACGGGGCGACCAAACCACCTATGGCGAAGCGTACCATTACCGCGATGACTACCGGATACCCGGCGACCGTTACGCCTATCAGCCGGAGACGGAAAGTGGGGTGTTTTATGCCCGCCTGCATCATGAGCGTTACCTGAATCAACGCATCCGCCTGCGGGGAATGACCACTTCCGCTACGCTGGTGCCGGGGCAGGAATTGAAAGTGAAGGGGGACGCCCCGGAAGCGTTTCGCAAAGGGGCGATCATCACCCAGATCACCAACAGCGCCCGCCGGGACAGCAGTTTTGAGATGGCGTTCACCGCCATTCCCTATTCCGAGACCGTGTGCTTTCGCCCGGAACGGGTGCCGAAACCGGTGATGGCCGGCACGATACCCGCGCGGGTGAGCAGCACAAAAGTGAATGATATCTACGGCGATATCGACAAAGACGGCTTGTATCGGGTGTCGTTTGACTTTGACCGGGCGGAATGGACGCAGGGGAGCGAAAGCTTGTGGGTGCGTCTGGCGCGTCCGTACGCGGGGGAGAAGTATGGCTTTCACTGGCCGTTGCTGGAAGGCACCGAAGTGGCGATCGCCTTTGAAGGGGGCGACCCGGACCGGCCCTATATTGCTCATGCTCTGCACGATTCAATGCACCCGGATCACGTCAATCTCTACAACTACAAATGCAACATTCTGCGCACCCCGGCGAATAACAAACTGCGGATGGGTGACGAACGTGGTCGGGAACATATCAAACTGAGTACCGAATACGGCGGTAAAAGCCAGTTGAACCTAGGTCATCTCGTTGATAGCCAGCGCCCACACCCGGATAAACGGGGTGAAGGCTTTGAGCTGCGAACCGACGACTGGGGCGTGATCCGGGCCGGTAAAGGGTTGTTTATCAGTGCGGATAAACAGGCCAAAGCGGGGGGTGAGGTGCTGGCGATGGAGGCGGCGCTGAATCAACTTCAACAAGCGCAGACCTTAACCGAGGCATTATGCGGCGCGGCTGAAATCGCTAAAGCGGAACTGGCGGATTTGCAGCAACAGAAGGCGTTGTTAAGTGAAACGTTAGCTGAACTGAAAAAATCCGCGTTGTTACTCTCCGCGCCGGAGGGTATCGCGCAGACGACGGCAAAAAGCCTCCAGTTGGCGGCCGGGGAAAATATTATCGCCACCAGTGGGAGAAGTACCGATTTCAGCGTATTGAAAAAATTCACGGTAGCGGCAGGTGAAAGGATCAGCCTGTTTGCCCAAAAACTGGGCATCAAACTGTTTGCCAGCAAAGGCCGGGTAGAGATTGAGGCGCAGGGTGATGAGATGGGGCTGGCGGCACTGAAAGATATCACGGTGAATAGCCATGAGGGAAAAGTGATCATCAGCGCCAAACAGGAGATCTTGCTGGTCAGTGGCGGTGGTTATATCCGAATAGGAAATGGTCAGGTGGAGTGTGGTGCGCCCAATCATATTATCCAACGAGCAACAGTGTGGCAGAAGTTTGGCGGGCAGAGTGTTAGCCAGATGGTTTCCCAACGTGAAACAGTGGATTTTTCCGTCACACCGCAGGTGCTCTGGCCTTTTGATGATATGCCGGTGAAGGATCAACATGCCTTTTTGCACAATCATGACGATAGTCAGCACTCTTCGATAACGGGTGCAGACGGTAAGACGGCTAAACAGAAGAAATTGGGTGTGGAAGCAATAAAGTTTTATTTAAAAGAAGGTAAGGAGTGATTATGACTGATTCATCAGAAAAAGTGGTTGTTTATCCTGTTTATGATGAGCATGGCAGGTTGTATTACCCGCTAGTGAGTGCACCCAGCCATAAGGATCTGACGGCGATTTGCTATAAGGTGCCTAACCGGGTGATCCCAGTGATTTTTCTGCCCGGCGTGATGGGGAGTAATTTGCAAGATCAATATGGAACGTCAGTCTGGCGTGTGGATGGTTTTGGAAGCGTGTGGGAGTGGATGTTAAAAGGAGCAGAAACACGAAAAAAGCTGCTTGATCCGGAAAATACTGTGGTCGATTCGAGTGGAAGGGTGGATGACAATCATAAAGAAGGCTCCAAATTCCCTTCTCGTCAAGAGCGAGGCTGGGGGCAGGCATCTTATATGAGTTATGGAGAATTTTTACCCTGGCTCCAGGCTGCGTTGGATGATCAGGATGAGTTATTGTTTAACCGGTTGAATAAGACAGGAGAACTGACCCTGCGTCAGAAACTGGAGTTTATGGATCTACAGGCGGAAACGGGGGAAGAAAAGCTTTTATCGAAAGAGATTAAGCTGAGTTATCAATATCAGTTTCCGGTTCATGTCATGGGATATAACTGGCTCCAGTCTAATGCGGATTCGGCAAATCAACTGGTTGAGTATGTTATTGATATTATTACACGCTATAAACAGCGTGGTCAGCCCTGTGAAAAAGTGATTCTGGTGACACACTCAATGGGGGGATTAGTGGCGCGTCACTATTCAGAGAAACTGGGAGGACATAAGAAAATACTGGGTATTGTACACGGTGTCATGCCGACCTATGGCGCGCCGACGGCTTATAAACGGATGAAAGCGGGTGAAGGGGGGGGAGTCGGACTGGTTATCGGCAGTAATGGTGCCGAGATGACGCCAGTGATGGCGCAATCACCGGGACCACTTCAACTATTACCCGGTTTGAGATATGGCACTGGGTGGTTGCAGATTAAAGATGGTAAGACACTTTATACCTTACCCAAACGCGATCCTTATGAAGAAATCTACTTGCAACGTGATAAGTGGTGGGGGCTATGCGAAGATCGTCTAATTAATCCGGCCAATGAGAAAAGAAACAGGGTAATAATGCAGGCGGATTGGGATACATATCGTGATATATTGTCGACAAAAGTCCGGCCTTTTATTGAGGGACTAACTGGTTGTTATCACAGCAATACCTATGCCTTTTATGGTAACAGTACCACACACCTCTCTTACGGTGTCGTGAGGTGGACTCGTAGAAGTTATGTTGACCGGGGAGATGATCCTAGTCTGGCATTTAATAGACCGGTATATGATCCATTTAATAATCACTTTTCTGATACACGCATGGTGGGATATTCCTTCGACCCAAACAAACCCGATGACCATAGCCATTTAAGAGCTTTTATTCTTGAACAGCCGCAGCAACCCGGTGATGGAACAGTACCGGTGCAGGGTGGAAAGTTTACCGCTGGAGGGCTGCGTTCAATATTGGGGGCGGAGGTTGATCATGAGCATGCCTATAATACTGATAAAACCCGTTTTTTTACTCTGCGAGCAATTATCAAAATAGCGCAATTAGTTAAACAAACTTCCCTAGCTTATCCCGATGAATAGAAAAAGAGTATTAATCATTATTGCAATTGTCAGCTTGTTGTTGCTGGTGTTTTACGGGTTATGGCAACAGTTACAGCCTTATCCCCCTCATACTGTGTTAAATCAGAAGGAAAAATTAGCCGTGGATAGATTATTAACAAACTTGCAAACCCGTTGTATTGGCCGATATTTGGTTGATTTGCCAGCGGACTACAATAACACTGTAAATATGGCTAGGGTAAATGATAATTGGGTAGAGACTCAACGGCTCTACTTACCTGCTTTTGAGCAGCGTATTCAGTTACGGGAAGAGGCATTACGGCAAACAAAAACGGTGGAATCGATTGATATGCCTTATTTGAAAAATATCTACCGTTTACCTGAAGGAATGCAAGGGATTATTTTCGAGCGGATGGAGAACCAAAGTGTACCGGATGTAGTCCGGGT
Organism: Photorhabdus aegyptia; assembly: GCF_000612035.1. NCBI lineage: Bacteria > Pseudomonadati > Pseudomonadota > Gammaproteobacteria > Enterobacterales > Morganellaceae > Photorhabdus > Photorhabdus aegyptia. Next base: position 34,141 of record NZ_JFGV01000051.1, read on the forward strand.
GTTGGAAGCTCATCTGTACAATAATGGTGTGGCAATAAAAGTGGAGATGAAAGCGAAAGATGGCTCTGCGGCACGTTATGACAAGGATCGACAGACTGAACCGACGGTCTATACCAATACTGTGCCAGAGAAATTGGTTGAGTTGAAAAACTTATTATCCCGTATACAAGGACGTAAGGAGACGGAAATACCCACTACCGCTGGGAGTTGTATTCCCAATGCGTTTATTATCGATAATCACAGGGATAAGGAAGATATTGGTTCATTATATAAAACGAACCCGGATAATTATTTGAATGTGAGGATACAGACGGATAACTTTATCCGGGAAAAAGACAGCATGCTGGAACGCCTCGGTGTAATTAAAGCGAGTCTGTATCGAGGCAGCATTTTCCGTAAAGGAGTGAGGAAAATTAATAAGTTGGATACCGAAGAGTTGCTGTTGGTGGGGCAGCAGCCGAATAGTGATGATCCTCGTTATCAGTTTACATTACTGACAAATGAAAAAACTGGCGGAAAGGAAACACCGGTGTTTGATTTAACGGTGGTTAATGATGAAGAAACACCAACAGCCTATACTCAGAATGAAATCGTGGCATTTTGGGATGCGATTAGTCAGACCGTCAGGGTTAGACCCGGTGCTTTTAAACGGCAATAACATGCTTCAAATAAAACCCCTTATAGGGATGTAAGGGTTAACCATCAGGATGAAGAAAGAGAAGCAAAAACGAATACTGATTTACGTTCAGTCATTCAAATAATGTAGTTAAACAAACTTCCTTGGCTTATCCCGATGAATAGAAAAAGAGTATTAATCATTATTGCAATTGTCAGCTTGTTGGTGGTGGTGTTTTACGGGTTATGGCAACAGTTACAGCCTTATCCCCCTCATACTATGTTAAATCAGAAGGAAAAATTAGCCGTGGATAAATTATTAACAAACTTACAAACCCGTTGTATTGGCCGATATTTGGTTGATTTGCCAGCGGGCTATAATAATACTGTCAATGATGCTATTTGGATGAATGATAATCTCATCGAGACCAGCTTGCTCTATCCGCCTGCTTTTGAACAGCGTATTCGGTTACGGGAAGAAGCATTACGGAAAACAAAAACAGTGAATCCGGTTAATATGCCTTATTTGAAAAATATCTACCGCTTACCTGAGGGAATGCAAGGGATTATTTTTGAACGTGTGCAAGATCAGAGTGTATCGGATGCAGCCAGAGTATTGGAAGCTCATTTGTACAATAATGGTGTGGCGATTAAAGTAGAAATGAAAGTTTCAAATGCTTCTGCTGCACGTTATGACAAAGGGAGGCAAACTTTTCCTGATATTTATGATAATGATGTGCCAGAGAAATTGGTTGAGTTGAAAAACTTATTATCCCGTATACAAGGACGTAAGGAGACGGAAATACCCACTACCGCAGGGAGTTGTATTCCCAATGCGTTTATTGCCGATAATAACAGAGATAAAGAGTTTATGGAGTTGGTGTATAAAACGAATCCGGCTAATTATTTGAATGTCACCATGATGACGAATAACTATATTCGGGAAAAAGACAGTATGCTGGAACGCTTCGGTGTAATTGCAGCGAGTCTGTATCGGGGAGGGGTTTTCCGTAAAGGAGTGAGGAAAATTAATAAGTTGGATACCGAAGAGTTGCTGCTGGTGGGGCAGCAGCCGAATAGTGATGATCCGCGTTATCTGTTTACATTACTGACAAATGAGAAAACAGGCGGGGAAAAAACGCCGGTTTTTGATTTAACAGTGGTTAATGATAAAGAAACACCAACAGCCTATACCCAAAATGAAATTGTGGCGTTTTGGGATGCAATTAGTCAGACCGTCAGGGTTAGGCCCGGAGCTTTTAAACGGCAATAACACATTTCAAATAAAACCCTTTATGGGATGTAAGGGTTAACCATCAGCAGAAGGAGAAACCAGATGTTTAAAGAAATAATCAGTTAGTGAGGTTAGATGTGATTAGTTTTGGTTTTTGGGGATCGGCATTATTAGTCTATCTTTTAATATTATTTTACACTTGGCCGATAATTGTGATGCTTGATGTATCTGCCATTTGTCGGATAAAGAAATGCATTCAAGATAAGAAGTACTGGCGTGTGTCATTCTTGGTTTTTGCCGCTGTATTAATGAGTGGCTCCCTTATCTTCTTATTAATGATATGGATAAGATTATATGGTTAAACGGATGAGAATATGAGGAGATAATTATGTTTATCAGTCATATCATTGATCAAAGTAGAATCGTAAGCGTGACAGCGTTAACGTTCTATGATAAAGACAAATCGGTTAAATTAATCGGTGGCCTGATTTTTTATTTAAATGCGAAACAGGGTATGCATTCAATGGTGATATATGATTGTTGTTGCCCGTTTTCGATTCCATTCCCTAGGATAATATCGAGTTATTATTATGAGTTGGCCTATTCCTGAAATACCGGAACTTAAAGTCGTGGCGCCTCTGCGTTATCGATTATGGTTTATCATTTTACTTTTGATATTGATTGTCGGTACATTGGTTTACGCTGTGCTAAAAGATACCACCGATTTCTATCATGCGGCGATTTATAGCAGCTTACCGTCCTTTCTGGTGTGGCTGCTATTATTTGGTGCGGTATTAAATCGCTATGAGCAATATTGCGCGGCAGCATACGCTTGGGAAGAAGCCAGTGCTGAAACTCGTTTCCAATGGCAGCAATGGAGCAGAAAACAACTGGCGGTGATCGGTAATATTATTCTGACGCCTGAGCAACAAGGTATTGCGCCATTGTTAGGTGATGCGAAAGAGATTCCTGCTTTTCCTGAACAAGGACGGGCATTATCTCTGCCATCAAGCGATAGACGGCAATTATTAGCTAAAATTGATCAGGATTTTGAACAACAATGTCCGGGTTATCGTTCTCTTTTACGCCAGATTTATATTGCTTCCGAGGATCACGCTTCTTATGAGCCTGCGATATATCGACAGTGGAAAATGAACCCTTTACCGATAATAAACCGAGATGAGATCGATAAATTATACGATGAGGATGATTTCGAAGGGCTGATAATGGTTATTGCATTCCAGTGCTGGCCTTCTGAAAACAACAAGAAAGCCTACAGTGAATTTGTCTCGGCTCAATTATTTTCGTCGATAAAATTTGCCGCGCAGGAAAAACTTACTGTCCTTGCCGGTATGGGAAGAACCTTACCTTCATTACCCGGAGAAATAATCAAAGACTTACAGATATTGTTTGAATATAACCGTATTGATAAAAATAACATGCGGCACCTTTGGATAACGGGTGTCACGAATGATGTTCTGACTGAACTGGCAATTAACAGTCATGACTCTGAGTTTAATCTTTTCACCGAAAATTCGGTTCATTTAATCGATCATACTTTTGGTCCTCCGGGGCCGCTATCGATATTTTTGGCATCAGCCATGCTAACTGAGGCAATTAGCCTGACCGGTAGCGATCATATCGTTATCAATCAATTACCAGAGGGGAGCGCTAGCCTCTATTTAATGACTAAGGAATTACATCAATGAAAATTAATCGTCATCACCAATATGGCTATTTTGGGTATATTTTTATTACCCTTAGCCTTGCTGGGATATTTCTCATGTTGATCTACTTGAATAAAACATTACTTGAGGAACGGGGGCTGCTTAAATCCGCATTGTATGCCTACGCCACAGTTTTTCCGCTCCTATTAATAGGTTTATTTGGCAATGCTGTCTGGTGGCATATTCGGCAGAATAAAGCGCAGAAAAAACTCAGACCTGAAACCGATCGGGCATCGGATCGCTCCAGCCAGTCCGCTTTGATACTGAATGACTTGGGCGATCGCATGCGCCTCCGTTACGGGCGGTTCTGGTGGTATAAAGTCCGCATTTTACTGGTGGTGGGCGAAGTGGAGCAGGTGGAAGC
>NZ_JFGV01000050.1:0-40876 GCF_000612035.1 Photorhabdus aegyptia
TTTGCTAATGTGAGTGATATTTAATCATTCATGCGGTTGCCCTGCCACGGTCATAAGTATAGGAACGGGTATAGTTAGTGTAGGTGTTGTTATCAGAAGGTAGAGCCGGGGAGGGAAGTTGGTTATTTTGTTGACCAATATTGGCCATTTCACGCCCGGTAGCACTGATAAGCTGATACAGGGAATCGTAGGTATAGCTATTCTCCGGGGCTATTTTTTGATTGCGCCAAAAGCGGGTGGCTTCTGCATCATTACGAATACTAATGACATTGCCTACCGGGTCATATTGATAGCGTAAGTCTTGCAACACCTTGGTATCTGACGGACGGCGGGTGGTGATGCCGATAAGTCGTTGGGTTTCCGGTTCATAGCTGTATTCGGTGATAACGCCGTTACCGTGCTCTTCGCATAATTTTTGTCCGGCGGCGGAATAGGTCAGCGATTTGATAATCACTTGTTCGGCCTGACCTTTTAATGTTAGCCAGCTCCCTTTTAGCTGCCCGGCCACATCATAGGCTTGCCGCTGAATGTTGCCTTTGGCATCGGTCTGGGTAAGTAAAGCCCCGGTGGCATCAATGCTGCTTTGGGTGGTATAGACATCACTGTTCAGTTTTTGTTGCCAGAGGCTCTGGTCTTCACCTGTCCAATCGGCATCTTGGTTATCGACGAGCAGTTGTTGAGATTGTGATAAAACGGCGCCGGTCAGAGCAAGGCTGTTGAGTTGAGTGAGTCCTGCGGTATCGTAATGACGGGTACACTGACCAGCCAGGTTGTGCTCTTTTTCTTGTGGTGTATTACCGGCCCAGATAAGACGCTCGGTGGTTTTCTCTTCTGTCTGTACCTGTTCGGTAATAGCGAGCAGGCGACCGGGTAGGGTGTTATTTTCGTAGCGATGGTTCTGGCGGACGCCGGTTGCGTTGATGGTCAATACCCGGCGGCCTTCAATATCGTTGAGGGTAATTGTCCGGCCTGCATCGACGCTCTCTGTTCGCAGGATATTGCCGGTCAGATTGTGTTGCCAGATAAAATTTGGTTTCACCGTATTATCAGTTTGCTTGGCGTCATACAGGCGAGGATCAATGCTTTGGTTTAAATATCCGCCGACATTATATTGATGGCGAGTAATACGGGTATCAGTATTTGCTTCTGCGGTAGCACGGTGAAAACTGATGTTACGGACAGCCAGCCCACGGTTATCGTGGACACTAACAGTAGGCGTATGCTGATAAAGTTTGGGGTCGATGTTTTCCATCGTCATCTACTTCCTTTGTTATGTTGAATAATTTTTGCAATCGTTATTTTATCTACGTTACAGTGAATTAATGTTAAATTCACTCCTTCCACATAATAAGGATAATTTTTCTACTGAGGTAATTGAAATAACAGCGGTACGTAAGATGAATTTTAATAACAGGCCCTGATTAGGGCCTGTTGCAGGTGATATTGGGGCTGGTTATTCGAGAATAGTGTAACGAATATGCAGAATAATATCGGTCAGCATCTGTAATACGTTTTTTTGTTTACTGGCGGCATTGGGGAAACTTAGCGTTAGTGTCCCCTTGTCATTAATATCGATCCCTTCCAACGGCAGGAATTTGCCATCGTTGAAATCGAGCTGAAACTGACCGTTGTCATTCAGGCCGTGGGAGACCGCCAGGGCTTTACAACCTTTAGCTAAGCCGGTGGCGTCGCCGCCATAAGACAGAACCGCTTGCACGTCTTGATAGGGCCCCAATAGTGCCGGCAGAGAGACGCTAATTTGTTTAATGCGGCGTATTTTGCCTAACTGCATGTCATCTGGATAATCATCTTTAAGTTTCAGGTCTTGCAGGGTTAGCGTCGCGGATAGCGTATTGTTGGTTAATTTCAATTGATTGCCGTCGTTACCGGCGGAAGTCTCTTTATCTCCTTGTAGCAACGCTTCAATTTTATCTTTTAATGCAAAGCTTTTCTCCCCTAAGGATTGGTACACCTGCGCCAGAGAAACCGTGCGTTCCACTTCCAGTGCGCGTTGCTCTTGTTTCAGGTGCGCGTCTTCCATTTGCGCCAGGTTCAACATTAGGGTTTCTCCGGCGAGCAGGCCGGCATAAGTTCCCTGCCAGGCTCCCGGTTTAATAAAACGTGCGGAGCTATCATTAGTTTCCCAACGGTAAGCTTGTTCTGCCATCAAACAACGGGCGACGACTAAATCGTAAAATTGGAAATAAATGGCTGCTAACCGACCACGTAACCAATTATACAGCGCTTGATTGCTGAATTTTCGTTGCAGGAACGCTAGCTGCGCTTGAGTTTGCTCCTGTTGGGTTTTTAGGCTGGTTTTCTGTAATACCGCTGCTTCACGGCGTACCGTTAGCGATTTGAGTTGAGCATCGATTTGTTTCATCTCTGCGTCGGCATTATTACGCTGGATTTCCCACTCTTGACGGCGACGGCGCCATATTTCAGATTGCGAGACTTTCTCTGCTTCAATTAACAAACCTTCTGCGGCGATACCGCCACCAATCGCAATGGCATTGGCAATTGCTCCATAGCGCGTCCCCCCGACTGCAAAGCCGTAGATATTGGGCACCATCTCCAGTGCGGCGGCAGCCATGTGCAAGCCTTTCAATCCTGAGGTAATACTTTGGGAAGCTATTCGCATATCCAGAGCTTGACGCTCACCGGCGTTGACATCTTCGTCATATAATTTGCTGTAGTTGTCAAAGCGCGATTTTGCTCCGGCTTTGGATTTTTCCAGTACGGTTTTTTCAGCATCTATTTCTTCAATGGTCTTGTCTTGGATGCTGAGCGTCGTCAACATCAGTTCTTTGGCTTGATTTTGTAATAGAGCGTTTAAAGCCTCAGCATCTTGGCGTTCAATAATATTTTGCAACGTGGAACCAAACTGCGTGAGTTGAGCGACCATGCTGCGGGCATTTTCCAGCATATGCGGGAAGCGCCACAGTGACATAAATGGCTGTGGGAGAGAGCCTCCGCCTTGAGAAGTGGCGACGGCGGCGCTGAGTAACGCTTTCGGGTCCGCCGGTGTGGCATACATCGGCAGATAGAGCGGTTGACCATCGATAGAGAGATTATGACGTAAGTTATACAGACGCAGTTCCAGTTTGTTCCAGTAGCTCAACATAACATCGTTGATTTGTGGCAGGAAGAGATCGGTCAGGGTATTAGCGGAGCGCAATAATAATGCTGGTGTTTGCGTGCCTTGTCGTAGGGTGGTTATTGCATAGGAATATGCTTTTTGTACGGTGGTGTCTGCGGCATTGTCCAGACGTGGATTATTCCATACAGAACTCAGCGGCAGATAAGGTTTATCGCCCAACAGGTGCAGCGCCTGCATATACCACATTTTGGCTTCGTTCAACGTATCCCGCTCCAGTTGGCGATAGGCATGATCGCCCCGAGCCATCAGTAGATCGAGAGTGCGCATAAAGGTGGCTACTTTATAGTGCATTGGATCGTGCTGTGCCACCGCGTCAGGATCGACTGAATCCAGAGGATCACTGTTCCAACTGGTGTTTTCCAATAACGGGCGCACATTCCAGCGATAGTTTTTAATTTGACCACGAACAATATAACCGGATGGGCTCCAGACATATTTCAGCCAACGGTTAGCTTCATCAAAGTTTTGTTCATGTAGTAAACGCTGAGCAACCAGCATCGGGGTATAGTAGAACAGTTCCCAGAAATAGAGACTGTTAGCGCCGCTGAAATCCATAGGTTCTGTGAAAGTTTGTATTACTCTGGCTGATGCAAGCCCTGGGAAAGTCCCATTCTTATAGGTCGTGTCGAATGTAGCGGGTTTCTTATTATCCTCTTTAACGAATCGAATGAAATTTGTTTCCACTTTTTGATAAACCGCGTAAACATAGAGATTGTTTTTATTTCCATAAGCGTTATCAATGCGAGGTAAGAATAATTTTACTGTTGTTTGTGTAATATCGCTTAATATTCCCTGATAAATAGGAAAATGATCGCCTGCTTTAAAAATATCACCATACATAATCTTAAATAATTTATTCGTGCCGTGTATGTCAGGATTATATTTATCCAAAATGAGTTCTATATAAGCGCCTATTCCCATCATCGGCTCCTGAATATTCTGAGTTTCCATACTTAGAATTGTATCAATACCCGTATTAGCTCGTTCAACTAATTGGCGAGCAAATAGCGTATTAAGGCGAATGCGATAGGCTCCCCATTGCATATATTGAGCGCCATTTTCGTCATGGCAGAGAATTAGCGCGTTATCAGTAGTAACTTTACGAGTGACGGGAATAATGAATTTTTCTGAACCAAGATGGCGTTCTCCATTTGCATAGGCATTAAAATTGATTTCAATTTCAGCTTTATTATTTATAAAGTTGAGTTTTGAACCATCTATTTCAATTTCATTGAATGAATAGTCAGTTTGACCAAATGTAAATTTTGGCAATGGATTGACATAATCTTTGGCGGTATATTTTTTTTCACTTTCTCCAATAGTTACGGTGATATTGGAGGGTTCAACAGCAGTATCAATTTCTATTGGATTGGAAATTTGGTAACTATTGGTTCCATAAAATTTATGCCCAAAAATATTATTAATAGTAAGTCTGATTGCTACTGATTGCAAATTATGAAAAAATTCTTTATTAAGATTATGGTCTTCCAGAGTTATTGATACAAGGCCATCTATTGTATCGGTACATTTAATTATTGTCTCTCCAGAAGAAGAGGTAAATGTCCATTTGGTAGGGTCACTTGAGTGTGAGTAATTATATAATGTATTATTTATCAGGATAGAACCTTGATCAGTATCTCTTTTGCCAAATTTAAATGTAGGTATTAATTTGGAATCTGGGAGAGTTTGCTTAGAGTTATTTTTTGCGTCATAAATAATAAATTTATCCCCTACCTGACCAAATTTACGCATCAAATCAACCTGAGTTTTTCTTACTGCGCCTTCGCCGCGACCATAGTGATAAATACGTAGATTAGGTTTAATTTTTATTTTTAAAGCAGCTTCTGAGGATTGGTAAGAAATAGAAGAAATACGACCATCACCTAAATAACTTAAGTCGTATTTTCCCCAACTGTGGGTTTTACTTGAATTTATTTCAGGAGGAATTTCATAATTCTCTGCATATCGGTTATTTATTCTTATGACGCTATTAGTATCGAAATGTGTATAACTGTTATCTCGATAAGAGTTGTATTGTTCATTGGTCATATATTTGAAAGACATATCGGAGAAAATATATAATCCTGGGGTTTTATTATCCTTATTATCCTTATTATCCTTATTATCCTTATTATCCTTATTGTCAGTTTTATAATCATCCAATTTATCTTTTTTACTATAAAACATTACTAACAAGGTGTCTTCCCCTTGATAACCTGAGCAATAGAATCCGGGAGTTTGATATTTTTCCAGTTTTAGTGCTGATATTTTGTTATTCACATCAAAGGTTATTGGTGCATTCCAGGTACCATCATAACGAATATGTGCTAGTTTTAATTCATAGTAATAGTCTGTGGTGACTATATTATTCTCATTTTGTTTAGCTGTTTCATTTTGTTTGGCTGTTTCCTTTTGTTCCAGCCAAATCAGATATAATCGGGATTTATAGATAACTGGGCGAATGGTGCTTTGATAGGGATTAATTGCGCAGTCAATTTTGTGCCATTCACTCCAGGCATTAGCAGCGAATTTACCGTCGTTGAATTTACTGTGATCGATGCTGCGCCAATAATATTGATTAACTTCTGTTTTACTGTTCCCGATAAAATAGGTCAGTCCTTGGTCATTATTAACGTTATCATGATAAGCACTAATGACTTCCAAATTAGCGACTTGTTCAAACGAGGTCAGGTAAGATTTAAATGCATCTTCTACCGTATCGGCATTTAATTGGCTCTGGCTGACGGATTGCAATAACGTATCCATCATTTTCGTTTGTCCGATACGCATTGTCGGGTCGATATAATTTTCGGGATAGTAAACTAATTGTGAAACGCCAGCCCAAGTACTGTAACGTTTATTATATTTGTCCCAATCGATAAAAAATTGACGGGTAATAACATCAGAAACGGCATGGGTTTCTACATTTTCCAGCGCTCGGTTGACATACAATTGGATACTGGCAATGGCTTCGGCAATACGTGTAGTTTTTATTTCAGCGGAAACTTGATTATCAATCAGTAAGTATTGGTATAAATCGTCACGGCTTTTAATTGATGCTGCCCGATTAGCAACCTTGCCAATATAATAGTTGCTTAATGCAGTACCGCGAGATTCATCCAGAAATGCGTGTAGAGTATGAGTTTGTTGAGTGTCTAACCCGGCAGTTAATACCATAGCTGCGTTTTCCCATTGGGAATAGGTCGGTGTTTTTTGAGCCGGTTGTATATAATCCAATGCCATCAGGGATGAAATACCTTGTGGGGAGATATTAAAATTATTTGCTACATTGGTCCATTGCAGAATAATGTCGATGGATTGCCAATTGGAGAATGTATTTTCCTCAGTAACCTGCTTATAATTTTGTGCCTGAATACTGGCTTGTTCCAGTAAATTAGCATCAAGATTCATGGCGTTAGCTAATTTTCCCGCAGTTAAGGTTTTATTTTCAAAAGCCGTTAGAATAGGGGAGGCTTTTTCACCTAGAGAATTAACCCAATTGGCAAAGCGGGTTAGGGTGATTAATGTTGGTGCATTATGGGCTGGTGTCGCTTTATTCGGTTCATCAGGGATGCCAAAAATAGTTGGCTTTTCGATAAATAGACGGAAAGCGTTTTCATTAATGCCGGAAGAACGATAAATCATTGTCAATTGTGCCAGACAGTGACAGTACTGAATAATTTGTTCCTGCATTTCTGGCGGTTTTGACAATTCTGTAGTATCTCTATTTTGTAACCAGATCCAAAATTTTTCTGCTGTTATTTCATTTTCGCTTGGTTTTATCTTATCAGCCCAGAGAAGAATAGAATGTGCAACATTTTCAGATGGTAATTGTAGTGTTGCAGCAATATAAGGCGCGATGGCTGCCAGAAGTTTGGTTTTATTTTTATCGAAGTTCTGTAAGCCATTGTAGACCGTATCGAGTAAGTTTTGAATTTCAGGCGTTAGTGTTTTGTCATAGTTGGTGGTGGTCATCAAAAATAACTGATAGACACTCCACTTTTGTGTACACAGCCAATTGCTTAGGGTATCGAGTCTGTTTATGAGTTTCTCCAGCTCTTTATCATCAATATCATATAAATTTATTTTATCTTCACCAATAGTTATCAGTAGTAAATACAGTTCATCAATCGTTAATTGATGAATATCTGCCAGTAGTTTAGTCATATAAAGATTGGAAAGATTTTTTATATTATTAGCAATTTTTCCATCGGTATTGTTATGATTGGCAATATGGAGTAAACGATAGAGGGAAATATCATCGACATTAAAAGCACGTTTAAGTACTGCTTTGTGCCAGTTATCGGTACTGTTCAGACTTAAGTCAATATTAGTGTCTTCGATAACGAAATATTGTCCATTGAGTGGCGAGGTATTAAATAGGCGATCAAATTGGCTAGGTTGATTACTATAGGAGTATTGTGAAATGGAATCATTACATAATATTAAGGCAGTTTCCGTATCAATATTGTATTTCTGCATATAATATTTAACTAGAAATATTTTTCCTAATACTGTTGGGGTAATGTTATGTTCTGGAATAATTTCATCTAACTTTAAAAACGGCAGATTCACGGCTTGCGATAATAAAATAATTTTATTGATTTTTAGTAAATGTATTTTCTGAGTATTTAGTTCATTATCTGGATATTTGCGAATAAATTGACTGAGTTCTTCATCACTAAAATTATAATAACTTTTCAGATATTCCGGCATTGCCAGGCAGGCAGGGTCAATATCGCCAAAATTCTGTTTATAAATTGCCTCTGCGTTAGCTTCGGTAATCTCTTCTGTCAGAATATTAAACAGTTCTGGTGAGATAGAGTTATTAATTCCTAATAATGAAGCTTGATGCATTAATCCGGCGACCGCCGGTGATTTCTGAAATTGTTCAAGTTTCGGATCTTGTAATTGGATAGCTTTACGTACATTTTCGTAAGCATCATGATAAGGTATCGTGCCGGAAGGACGGAAAGTGGATAACATTTCCATCACCTGAGTATCGCTGTCCAGATTAGACTGATTAGCTTTAATTCCTTTCAACAAAATTTCATTAGACAGAGAAAGAGTGGAAAGTTCGGTATCCATATTTTGCTGGCTGAGCGTCATTGATTGGAGGTCTGGGCGGCGTTCATCCAGATGATAAACGGAGTCGCTGGCATGTAAATTACGTGCTTCACGATAGAGTTCAGTTAAATAAGCTGCGGGGGAGAACATAGAGGAAACCGAACCCGGCGCCACATATTGGCTGGCTCGGCCACCGAATTCACTATTATAGCCTCGTAATTCAGCATGAGGGAGGGTAATACCGAGGTGCACTGCATTTTGCAACTGCGGGTTAGCGCGTTTAAGAATACGCGCTTCATATAATTGATTCTCTTTTTGTTCCTGTTGCGCATCACGGTATAAGCGGTTGGTCTCTGACCAGGAGAGATGATCAGAGACTTGCTGGCGGAATTCATTAAAAGAATAGCGGCAAATATCTGTCAGGAAATTAATACCACATTGGCTTTGTAATATATCAGGTATCTCTTTCACGTATGAGTTCATGTTTATTCCTTTTAAATCATAAGGTAAATGAAACATCCGTGTGATCTCTGTATCATCAATACAAATCGATATAATAGAGAGAAGAGAGTGACTCCGTTCTATAGGAAGATGAGGATCATCACTATCTCACTGTTTTCTTTAAATAGCTGTTGCAAAAAAAACAGTCGCAAAATTTGCAATTGTTTTTTGCTCAAAACTGGATGTGGAAAATCAGTAAAGGCTAGATTTTTTTATATATCGTGGACTGCTTCTTTTGACAATGGGGTATTTTTGTCATTGCATTCGCCATTATATTTACAATAACTTAATCTTTTATTGAATTTGTAACACTTTGTTACAAAATCTACTTTTTGTAAATTAGAAAAATGAAAATTTTTCTTGCTATTTGGTGATGATTTAATAATCATAACTTTAGTTCCGTCATATGGACAATATGACGGAACTTTCAACTCCTGTTCCCTTATTCAAAGGGATTAATCGATGGGGATACATTTCGTCTTCCTGTCGTTCAACTTGCTATTACTCACGGTATAAGCGGTGTTTCTTATCTGTGGTAATAGGATTTTTACTATCTTGTTTCTGTAGTGACGCGATCAATCACGGTTATTCCTGACAGGATATTGATGCTGATGAAAGTGATTGATAGCCGGGCGGGGAAATCTTGTGAGACTTTCAACGCATAACGTGCGGTCTGCGTGCTTACATTTGTAACGTTAAAAGAAGGAAGTAAAACTAATGGGTATATCAGATCCACGCTTGTGTCTTGATTGTAAACGGTTTTTGAAAAACTGGGTGGAATTTCAGCTGGTGGATGAACAGGGAAAACCGCTGGTCAACATGCCTTATCGCCTGATCAGTCGCGGAACCCCAGGTTATGTACGCCAGGGGACAACCGACGGTTTCGGTGTGCTCAGAGAAGAGGATCTGTTGCCTCATCCGGTAACGTTGTATATCGGCGCCCAACCACTGGCCGACGAAATGGAGCAGCGTCCGTTACGGGAAAAACGGGGAGAAGAATTTTCAGTGGTGAAACCAAAAGCAGAAGCCGAAGGCTATCAATATCGTTATGTGACTATCGGGCAGATCAGTGATGGGTTGCCAGCGCTGGATGATTGGAATGATCCCAAAAAAATTCCACCTCCCTATCATTTCCCAGACCCGGAACCAAAAGGCTATCAGGTTCATCCGTTAAATCGCCGGTATGTGCTAGAAATATGTCCTTTTCGAGCCTGGGTTTTGCAACTGCATCATCAGAAGGAATATTCCATTGTTAATGCCTATAACCAGTGTTTGATGAGCGTACTGGCCTATGCCGATGAGGATGTCAACGTAGCAGGCTCGGTTAAACATTTTTTTAACCGGCAGATGGTAGATGTTTCAAAATTGCCCTATAAAGTGGAGGAATTGTCGGCAACGCCTGTAGTTTACGATGTACCGTTTAGTGAACGTTATACTCAAGTGGAATTTATTAATTCTAAAACAGGGGACAATAAACAGGGTAATACCCAATTGTTTTATGCGGTCAGTAAAAATGATGTGATTGTCAGTTGGCGGGGTACCGCCAGTACAGAAGATGTTCTGACAGATGCTACATACCAACCTTTAGAGTTAAGTTGCGATGAAAAAACATTGTGCAGCGGGTTTATTCACAGCGGCAAAGTACATAAAGGGTTCTGGGAAGCATTTAACTTGGTCAGCAAATTAAGAGTTCCCAGTGATACAGATCAAAAAGTATTCGCCAATATTACTAAGTTGGTTAAAAATAAAAGATTATTTGTCTGTGGTCACAGTTTAGGAGGCGCACTGGCAATACTGCACTGTGCACAACTAAAAGAACATAATCCATGTTTTTACAGCTATGGAATGCCACGAGTATTAACTGCCAGTGCAGTACGGGAACTGGCGGATATCACCCATTACCGCCATGTGAATGAAGATGACCCAATCCCTTCCTTACCACCAGAAAAAAATCTGGATAACTGGCTATATGATTGTTGGGGGCCACTCGGCTATTTATTCAGCCCTATTGAGTTACTGGATGTTACTAAAAGCGGTGAAATTTTCCTGCATCACGGAAAAATAGTGCACTTTTGTAAAATCAATCTGGTTATTGAATGGCTGGAAGAGCGTAACCCAAGCAACCATATACGACTTAGAACCACTTTACCCACCAAAACAAAATTGTATTTAATTCCGTCATTAAACTGTGAAACGGAACACAATCTAAAGGCTGCGGGGGAGATTCAAAAAGGATTTTTTAAACAGATAAGCGATGCAGATAAAGCTAAATGGTTTCCGTTGAATGAGAATCCAACTGAAAAAGATGCCTTGGGTTTTCCTGATCACAGTTCATTAAAATACGCCCGTTACATTGGCGCACGACTGGCAGAGCTAATTGCACCGGATAAATACTATTTTTTCCGAGATCAAGAACAGTTATTTGAAAAAACGCTGAATGAGAGGAACGATATTGTTGCTGATATTCGGCAACGCGATGCATTATTTTTACAAATGGACCATCACTTAAAGCAAGCATTAATTCGCACTCAACAGGATAAACAAGGACCGTTAGCCTTAACACGCTATATAGATAAC
Organism: Photorhabdus aegyptia; assembly: GCF_000612035.1. Classification (NCBI taxonomy): domain Bacteria; kingdom Pseudomonadati; phylum Pseudomonadota; class Gammaproteobacteria; order Enterobacterales; family Morganellaceae; genus Photorhabdus; species Photorhabdus aegyptia. The sequence continues at coordinate 11,306 of NZ_JFGV01000050.1, forward strand.
GCTGTAGGAATTGAGGAGCAGTTACCATGATCAATATCAAGCAATACTTATCTGTCTTATCCGTGATTTTAATATCAGGCTGTGCTGATCCTAATGAGCCGCTCTCTCCTCCCAAAGAGAATCAGTGGATCATCATAGAAGGTGTGGTGCCGAAATACACACAGCCGCATGTATCCGCAGAGTATATTTCAAAAGATTGCCTTGAATATCAGTTACATGCTGACATGTCACCTTATAAAGTACCAACCTATAATGGGCTTCGCCTGAAAGTGAAAGCTGATCCGCAAACCGGTTATTTTCAAACAAAGCTACCTTTTAACGGTGGTGGCCGGTGCAAATGGAAAATTAACCGGGCCTTTGTGTCCATAACCTATACCAATGTCCACCATCTAGCGAAAGATGCAGTACCCTATGGGGGAACCGGTTTAATCGCATTTATTAATGATGCAGTCCAGACGAATATTAGCGAAATCGCCGCATCGAATACAATTGACTTTAGTCCGGTTATTTACCCTGTTTTAGAAATAGTTGAAGGATTTCCGAAAAGCGTATCCTTACAGGGTGAAGTTAAAATGTATCCCTTCAGATTAAAATTAACACCGGGCGCTAAATGGAAAATCACCTATAAACCCAAGCTGGATGAAACCAAAATGCCGAAAATCACGGTGACTAATGGGAGAGGAGAATGGGTTGAATATCCCAATGGAAGAATCGACCTCCGCCGACAAACGATAGATTACTGGAAGATAAAATAATATCTACTTCTGTAGGAATTGAGGAAAACTTATCATGATAAATATTAAACAATACTTATCGGTCTTATCAGTGATTTTAATATCGGGTTGCGCTGACTCCCATGAGCCGCTTTCTCCTCCTAAAGAGAATCAGTGGATAACCGTAGAAGGTGTGGCGCCGAAGTATACAAAACCATATGTGTCCGCTGTGTATATATCAAAAGACTGTCTTAAATATCGTCTGGATTCCAATATGTCTCCTTTTAAAGTACCAACTTATAATGGATTGAATCTGGATGTAAAGGTCAATCCACAAACCGGTTATTTTCAGGCAAAGTTACCTTTTAATGGAGGAGGCCGGTGTAAATGGAAAATTGACCGAGCCTTTGTTACTGTAGGTTATACCGATGTCCGCCATTTGATGAAAGATGCTACTCAAGAAGCAGGAACTGGGGGCATTGGTTTAACTGCATTTATCAACGACGCAACCCAGACAAATCTAAGCGAAACGGCAGCATTGAATACTATAGATTATAGTCCGGTTATTTACCCTGTATTGGAAATGGTTAATAGATTCCCCAAAAGAATATTCCTACAGGGTGAAGTAGGAATGCGTCCCTTTAGATTAGGGGTAACTCCAGGTGCTGAATGGAAAATTACCTATAAGCCTAAATTAGACGAAACCAAAATGCCTAAAATTATTATCCCACCTGGCAAAGAACCTTCAAGAGTTGAATATCCTGATGGCAGAGTTGATTTAAACAGAGACTCTATTGATTACTGGAAAATAAAATAATGCCCCCTCTGTAGGAATTGAGGAAAACTTACCATGATGAATATTAAACAATACTTATCGATCTTATCGGTGATTTTAATATCGGGCTGCGCTGACCCTAATGAACCGCTTTCTCCTCCCAAAGAGAATCAGTGGATCACCGTAGAAGGGGTAGCGCCTAAATACACACAACCATATGTATCCGCAGAGTATATCTCAAAAGATTGCCTTGAATATCAGCTGCATGCTGACATGTCACCTTATAAGGCGCCAACCTATAATGGGCTTCGCTTGAAAGTGAAGGCCGATCCACAAACTGGTTACTTTCAGGCAAAACTACCTTTTAATGGCGGAGGCCGATGTAAATGGAAAATTAACCGTGCCTTTGTGACTGTAGGTTATACTGATATTCGCCATTTAGTGAAAGATGCTGTTCAAGAGGAAGGAGCAGAGGGAACAGGTTTAACTGTATTCATTAATGATGCAGCCCAGACATATCTCAGCGAAACTAACGCATTGAATAATATAGATTACAGACCGGTTGTTTATCCTATTCTAAAAATAGTTTATGGGCGCCCAAACAGAGTATTTCTACAGGGTGAAGTAGGAATGCGTCCCTTTAGATTAAGGTTAACTCCAGGTGCTGAATGGAAAATTACCTATAAGCCTAAATTAGACGAAACCAAAATGCCTAAAATTATTATTCCACCAGGCAAAGAACCTTCAAGAGTTGAATATTCTGATGGCAGAATTGATTTAGACAGAGATTCTATTGATTACTGGAAAATAAAGTAGTGTTATCAGAGTTTCCAGTAAAAATTACTGACAGTGAGCCAGTAGGAAGAACAAGGAACATTGGCCTTACAACATTACTGTGATAAGAAGGAGTTATCAGTATGAAAATATTGAAGATAACGCTGTCCTTATTATTTCTCTATTTTATTTACTGGGCGTTTGGGGACACTTTTTTTAACTGGCTTTTTCCTTTTTCAATTGGAAGCTAACTTGATTATCGATAACCAGGAGGATGTATGAACACTTCTATGAACTGGCAACAATGGCTGACTACGCCTAATAAGCCACCTGTTTTCTTTATGCTCAATTCACTGGCGGAACCTAACCCGGTGGAGCTCTTTTATCGTAATGACTGGGTAGAGCAGGCTTTTCCGCTATACAGCAATACACCAATGGATCACCTGCTGGCGCAAAGCCCCTGGCTGGTTCAGCCTAAGTCAGGCTGTCTGTCAGTAATCGGTCATCTGCTTGATAGCCAAACTCTGAGCGATAACAGTTGGGGTTGGGCTTATCGCAGTGAGGATTTATGGGCGCGACAGCTTAATCATTGGCGTTCACGCCAGCAGGTGATATTACAAGAGAAACAGGTGCTCTTACGCAGTATGGATGCGCGTATCCTCGGTCAGTTATTACCGGCAATGATCGTCAGCGATTGGTCAGCATTTTTGACACCGGTAAGTGAGCTGATGATCGATATGCCCGAGCCGCAGATTTATTATCGGCCTGAAAATTGTGGTCACGGTGGCAGTGAACAACCCTTTGTCTTGGGCGACCATTTAATTGAGGCTTGGTTACATTCTGATTATGCTTTTCAAGGTCAGGTATTCGCACTTATTAGCGATTTATGGGAAAACCACGGTGAATTGGCTGATAAGCTGGATGAGCCAGCAGGGAAATTACAGGAGCGGATTATTGATTGGCTGAAATCGCGTTTAGAAAGTGGATGTAATATTAGTCACCTGACCAGTGCGGATTATTTACAGACGCTCGATGAACAATATACGGGCATTAATTAGCGAGTAATAGTCAATATTTTACGAATTTATAGACCTATCATTATGGCGATTTTAAACAAGAAGAAATGTGGTTAGTTTCTTCTTGTGAAATATTAATAAGTTGTGGTTGATGTAAATTATTTGATGTTATATTTTGGTTTGTTTAATGGAAATATTTTTGTAATAAATTGAAATATAAAATATGAATGATGATAAGATATATTTATATTCAATGAAATGATCTGGGTTTTCATTAAAATCATTATTCCAACATAGTGGTAAATTATATTTATTTTATAAATATAATGTAATTATTAAATAAATATTAAGAATTAAAGTGGTGAAATCCAATGTCAATTAATGCATACCATAATGTAAAAGAATGCAAAGTAGAAACATAGTTGTCATGTTCTATGGTTAATATTCTATTTCTGGAATGAAAACAAGAGGGTATGTGATGATATTTTGTTCAAAGCAACTAAAGTATTTTATGGAATCAGCTAAGAAAGAGTCATTCACGTTAGCAGCGGATACGCTTTGCATTACCCCCTCTCCACTTAGCAGGCTTGTATATCAACTGGAACAGCGTGTAGGTTGCCAATTATTTGAGCGATTACCGGGAAAAACCAAGCTCACAGAAGAGGGTAAGGCATTATATCAGGAGTTGTTGCCATGTTATGAAAGGATTCAGAAAGTTGAAGATAACTGGAATTGTCGTCGAAATTATAAATTATCAAACAGAGACAAACTGGTTATTGGCACAAGTGGAGAATATGTTAATAAGATATCTACAGTCGTAAAAAGAGCGGTGCAACGCTATCATTACCGCGATATTTGTATAATCAACAATTTTCTCATTGATGATTTAATAAGGCAAGACGCGGTATTTTCTTCCTTAATAAAAGGGGATATAACGGTTTATGTGACTACGGAATGTTATCCAGATAATGATGATATTATCAGGATAGATGGTGCTTATCAAAAGCTGTCTCTTGCCGTATCCAATGATATTTTGGAAGCAGAAAGTCATGCGGATGAAGTAATATATAGTTTTCCTTTGGTTCAGCATAATAGTGCCTTTTTAAAACAGTGCGATAATTTCATGCCATTGAATTATCTGCCTGAATACCAGAATCTAGCGTTATTGACGGTGCCTGATTTTACTAATAGATTAGATCTGGTAAAAGCGGGTATTGCGATAAGTTTAATGACACCTAATGAAATGCGCTATTCTGCCCATATTGATAAAAGTATAGCGTTTCTGAATTTTGAATCACGTCCAGCACCATCGGTAAGGTATTGTGCTTATGCGCTCAGAAATAAATATAAAGAGCCATTAAATTCATTAATTTCTGATTTGATATTTTAGAGTTGGATGTAAATTAAGGGGTTATATGTTTTTGATAAAATATGACCTTGATTGTTTTACATTAACACTAAAATTAAAATGTCTTAATATTTTCAAATGTGATATAAAAAATAAATAAGCCATGAGATAAATATTTTCTTATGGCTTATTATTAAAGATGGTTTCTTATTAGTTTTCCCCCTTGAATGTAAATTCAAGGGGGGAGATTAAAAATAGATAAAGAATATTAAATTTTCGTTATCTCTTATGAGGTTTTACATTTTTAAGCGGAATTGTTGTCAGAAATGAAATTTCTGCATCATTTACCGGTCCATGATTAAGTGCAATGATGGATGATGTCTCTATTTGTGGGGTGTCGAGTAAAAGGGAAGGTACCATGTTTTTAGTTCTACCCTCCGGTAGTGGATTTAGTTTTTGTCCATCAATGGCAAACTCGTAGAGATCCATATCAATTTTATGGAGTGGAGCCCCTGAGCTTTGTCCACCTGCTTCAGTATTAATTGCAGTAGAAACCCATACTGTAGATTTGTCCTTGGTATATTTTATGTAATTTGAGAGATCTTTTAGTTTTGGCTTTGCTCCCCATGTGCTTATGTTCTTGACTGTTTCTTTAGGTAAATTAGATGTATCTTTCTGACCAATAAAGATACTAGCAAATTGCCTTGCCATCTTAGTGTCTAGAGGAGTCCAGGCTTTAAATCCTTCAGGGAATTTACTTTGCATTTCTTCAAAGGATCTGTTATCTGCTCTATATAAAGTAAATGATTTTTTCTGTAGATTTGTCGAGGTAGTGCTTGAAGAACTGCTTTGAGCGCTTTCTGGCAGAGAGATTTCAGAAGTAGATTTATTTCCTACTGGACTCAATGGAGCAACAATAGATGACCCAGACGTCGTTGGTTTTATGTTTGCAGCTCCGATAGGGTGTGTGGTTGGTTGGCTACTCGTTGATGCTTTCGGTAAGCTAGGTTTTGGTGCTACAGGCGGGCGGATGTTTATCGCTACGTTTGTGGCATTTGCTGGCGAAGGCGCTGAGTCTGTTACTTTATTTTTTTTTAGTGCTGCTATGCGTTCTGCAATTGTTGGCATTAATCCATCAGGATCAAGCAGGGTAACTGGATTATTCCTCACCATTCGATATAAATTCAGCCCATCGATTGTTCCCGCGGGATCGGAGCTTAACCATCGTCCTATCCACGGTTGGTAATACCGATAGCCGTAGTAATATAGCCCGGTGGCATCCCGCTCTTTGCCTGAATAACGGATAGTTTTATAACTGGCTTCTGTCTGATTCCTGGCGGCCCATAATGCTGTTCCACCATAGGGATAATATTCTTCTTCACTGATAATTTGTCCTTCGCTATCTAATTCAAGTTGACTGGAACCGATGAGATTATCGTAGCTATAACGCAACTGATTATTGTCGATATCTTCCGGTTTACCGCTCTCCCAATGTAATACGCGTACCTGCGCCCGGCCCGCTTCGCCTACGGTGATAACTTGCAAATCTTCGGTTGTGGCCGTGCTGTTTTGTGTTAAACGGAGTTCCAGGCTCGGCAAATAAGTTATTCTCTGTATTTGAACGTTGTTGCTGGCCCGCTGTTCATTGACTTTTAATATCCGTTTCCCGTCGCCACTATAACGATACCATTCCAGATCATCATTGGCGCTCTTGTCTCGTTTCACCAATGTTACTTGTTGTAGCTCACCGCGTGTATTCCAGTTCAGGTTTTGTCCTGATATCAACGTGTTTTGATGCCCGCCTGCATCAAACAAAGCATCTACTTGTGTCGGATCTTCGGTCAATGTGCTGAGTACTGCGCGATTGTTGCGATTTGAAACCGTAATATTTGTGGTGTAGTTGTTTTGCGTAGCTGGTGAACTGTGCTGGATTTTAGTCAGATTGCCGCCACAGTCATAAGTATAAGTACGGGTATAGTTGGTATAGGTGTTGTTATCAGAAGGTAGAGCCGGGGAGGGAAATTGGTGACTTTGTTGACCTATATTCGCCATTTCGCGCCCGGTGGCGCTGATAAGCTGATACAGGGAATCGTAGGTATACGTGTTTTCCGGCACCACTTTCTGATTGTGCCAAAAGCGGGTAGCTTCCGCATCGTTACGGATACTGATGACATTGCCTACCGGGTCATATTCATAGCGCAGATCTTGCAGCACTTTAGTGTCTGACGGATTGGCATCTGACGAACGGCGGGTTTTGATACCGATCAGCCGTTGGGTTTCCGGTTCATAACTGTATTCGGTGATAACACCATTGCCGTGTTCCTCGCGTAATTTTTGTCCGGCGGCGGAGTAGGTCAGGGATTTGATAATCACTTGTTCCGTCTGGCCTTTGAGTGTTAGCCAGCTCCCGTTTAGCTGCCCGGCCACATCGTAAGCTAGCCTCTGAATGTTCCCTTTCGCATCGGTCTGAGTCAGTAAAGCGCCGGTGGCATCGAAGGTGCTCAGGGTTGTGTAGATGTCATCAGCCAGCATGTTTTGCCAGACGGTTTCGTTGTCACCTGTCCAGTTAGCTTCTTGAGTGTCGAGCAATAGTTGGCTGGATTGCGATAAAACAGTACCGGTCAGTGATAAACTCTCTAACCGGGTAACTCCCGTCGTGTCATAGTGGCGCACACACTGGCCGACAAGGTTATGGTCTTTCTCTGCTTCGGTATTGCCAGCCCAAATCAGGCGTTCGGTGATACGGGATGTTGTTTCCTCTGGTATTTGTTCGGTAACAGACAGCAGACGTCCGGGCAGGGAGGAAGTTTCATATTGTCGGGTTTGCATGACACCTGTTGCAGTCACCGTCAGCAGCGGACGGCCTTCAATATCATTCAAGGTGACAGTGCGACCTGCATCAATGCTCTCTGTACGTAGGGTATTGCCGGTCAAATCATACTGCCAAAGAAAATTGGGCTTGATCGTACTATTGGTTTGCCCGACCTCATATAGGCGTGGATCGATGCTTTGACTTAGGTGTCCGTGAGTATTGTATTGATGGCGGGTAATACGGGTATCGGTATCACCGTTTGCGGTGGTACGGTGAAAATCGATGTTACGGATTGTCAGACCACGGTTATCGTAAACGCTGACGGTAGGGGTTTTTTGATAAAGTTCGGGGTCAATGTTTTTCATAAGTTACCTCGTTGTTGGGGTGTTGTGTGTAATCCTTTCTGCAATCACAATTTTTGTCTGCATATTAGTTTTCTTACGATAGTGTAGTGGATAATTTTCCAGTTTAACTGGAGACAGATGGTTTGTTGTGGCAATGGGAATGCTTTATTGCTTTCCTCCATGATCTTGATGATGCGTAATGAGGCGGCGCCAAAGCCAGTTCAATCCGGTACTGCCTGTTGTGCCGAATAGACCTGCAATCGCAAAAGTCATATAGATGCTGCCGCCACTTTCAAAACTCAGCAATCCTCCCAGTACACCGGTAAAACAGGAGATGATGAGTTGACAGAATACGTTGATCCAACTCCATTTATATTGTTTGTTTTGCATATCAATGAGGTACCTTACGAGTCCGCCCCAGGCCGCAATAAAACCAATGATCAACCAGATAATAAGTTGAGTATCTGACGGTATTATGAGCAACACCTTTCACCTCTATCTATGTTTCCCGCCTGTTAGCCAGGCGGGATTGATCACGTTACATCTTTACCTTCTTCACCTCAGCGGCTGTGTCATTTTCATCTTCATTGACAGTAAACCAGGGAGTGAACAAAGTTCGACGGAACCAACCTTTTGCGGTGATAACCTTGATTTCTCGACCAATGGGATCATAGACATGGGTATCGGCATAAGCTTCTTTTTCCCGCCGGGCACTATCATTGCTGACGTATCGCCAGTCATTGAGGAAATAGGGCTGATAGGTACGTATCGGTTGTCCCTTATTGTCATATTCTGTTCGTCCAGTCACTGCCCAACGATTCTCAGTATGCTTGGCGCTTATCATCAGAGAACCGTTTTCATTGCGTTGCCAGGCCATGCCTGCTTCGTGTCGGGCAGCAGCTTGCAGCAAACGGCCAAAGCCATCACTGAATACTACCTGTTGACGGATCTGTTGCTCAGGATCGTGATCATAACGATCCGTCGTCAATGTAAGGCTGTGAGGGGGTAAACGGGGAGCGCTGTTTAGTTGAAGGGCCGTTTTTTGACGTTGTGCCCAGTGGCGATAAGCCAGTGGGCAGAGGCGTCCATCTTCGGTGATGACTCGCGCGTTATATAACTTTTGCCGGTCTTGCTCCGCCAGTTTATTGAAGGTTTTCTGACTTAATACTGGCATCCAGCTTTCTGGTGCGTAGACCTGACACTGTGCTACAGGGAGCGGTTTTTTTAACTCAATAGCGGCATTAACATCGGATGGTGGAGAAAATGATGCTTTTTCCGGTGAGGAATAACCTGTCATCTTGCCGTTTTCAGTTCCCCAAAAGCGCAATGTGATTGGTCGGCCCAATGCATCCAGTGTGATAAGGTGCTGATTGTCATTGATATCGGTGAGTTGCTCCGGGGTCAGAAAACGCCAGTCATATCTGGCTGAGGTTGTCAGTCCAGCAGCATCCCGGGTTTGTATCACAACGCAATAGTTTGTATCCCAGGTGAGGGTGATTTTACCGGTGAGTTGGGTGTTGCTCTGTTTTTGCGGGCGCCAGAACTGTGCCGCTGTACCGTAATCGGTATAGCCGTGATGGGCTACCCAAACTTTATCTTCTCCAGTGCGAGGAAATAGATAATTTGTTTGCTGATATCCAGCTTGCTCCAGCGTCGTTGATAATTTATCGGACGGGATGCTTCCGTTAAACGCTGATAATGTGGACTGGTTGAATACCGTTGTTTCGGTAAAGGCAATCAGGGCTTGCCGTGTTGGTGTTTGCAACGGCGTTGTATTTTGTCCATCGGTATAAACGGTTTTTTGCTGACCGAGGTATTCACGTGGTTTATCGTCCGCGATCAGGCTATTTTTATCACTCAGAAGTTCCAGATTTAAACCACCAGCAGGCACATTTTCAGCGTCATAAGTAAAGATATCACTGCGGGTACTATCCGGTAATCCCAATACTCGAACGGTATTGTTGGTCAGGTGATGCCAACTGGATTGTTGATAGGTGAGCCGTAATTGGCGTTGTTGGTCATCATAGCTGTTGGCTAACAACTTATCAGGCAATGTATCAGGATACAGATTGATTGCTGGTTGCTGGCGGCGTGGATATTGTACCGAAACCTGCTTTAGCGGTTGACCAAATAGATCACTGGATAGCGTAATATTTTGGCTGCATTGCGGGTCGCTGGCGATACGTTCGTAGTGATAGTTGCGGCTTTCAACTACAGATGACCAAAGTACAGGGTATTGGTTATCTGCCTGCTGTAACCGACGTACTTGTGGACGAAATTCAGTGACAGTATAGGGAACGTGTTTATTTGTACTGTCGTCCAATCCGTACAGTTCACTACGTAGCAATTGGCCTTTTAACGCGCGGTTGAACCAGTACCGATTGTTATCATCTTCCGGTGTTAGCGAGATATCTTTGTTATCTTGCCAGGTCGTAAAGCGTGGTGAGAAACCGGCAAAAGCCTGATCATCACCACGCCAATACTCGGTTGATAATGTGTTATCTATCACCGGCAGTCCGGTGGCATACCAGTTTTTGGTCAGCGCGGGTGGTGTGCGTTCTGGCGCGTTGCCTTGAGCCAGTTGATGGCTGTCTGTCTGCTCAACATAACCAAATCCGCGAAATTCCCGTTCACGCCCATCCCAGGCGCCACGAGCATAGCGCAGTGTGGTGACTAATTTGTTGCCGCTGATTTCATCCGCGGTTTCCGTTTGCCATAGGGTGTGTACCGGGAAGGGGAGATGACAAACCGGTGTTTGTCCGGCAGCCAGCGCCGCGGCTTTTTCATCCAGCCAGAACTGGGTGGAACTGCGGTAACGCAAGGTGTGGTTGGCCCCCATGTTGTTGTTCATTTCATTGAGTAACCACGGCTTCATGCTGGTCAGATCGCAGCGCCAGTGATGGGGAGACATATGTGGCACGCTCAGTATCAGGCTGGCGACGCCTAATCCTTGTACATCGGCCATTTGTAACTGACAGGTATGATCAAAACGCAGACCTTCCGGGAAGCGTAATGTCACTGGTTCAGCAAAGCCATTGCCACTTTTGTTCAGGAAGATATCCAGACGGTTTGTATGAACATAAATCAGATCCGTTGGACCGCTGCCATCCAGATCGGCCAGATAAACTTGAGCCGGGTTAAACTCGGTTGCTGGCTGGCTGAATCCCGGTAAGGTAATGGGTTGACCAAAACGTCCGTGCCCCAGATTAGGCCAGCAGGTGACTTTAGTCGCGCTCACTTCAACCAGATGGGCTTGACCGGAACCCAATACATCACTAAACGCCACCAACTTACGTGGATCGGCGCCCGGCACCGGCAGTGTGATATCACCGGATTGCACCACATCTTTCCCTTTGGCAAAGCCGTCGCGGGTATTGGCATATAAACGCACGCTCTTAGGGCCGATCAGCACCAAATCGGATAGCCCGGCTCCCATTAAATCTGCAAGTTGCGCACGTGGATGGGTATATTCCACCGGCAGAGCGTTGAGTGGGGTAAAACGTGTCCAACTGCCATCTGGGCGTTGACTATGATATCCCCGTAATCCCGGTCCGGTGATAACCCAGTCAAGTTGACCGTCTCCATTGATATCCACCAGCGAGGCGTTACTTTGCAGAGAAGGAATAACCGACAAAGGTTGCATTTTCTCCCAAGTGACGGCATCTGAGCCAATTTCGCCCAGACGCTGTGCGCAGCGGTACCACCAGGCGCCTTTATCCTGATATAGCAAGCCGGGTAATCCTTCGCCTTTTAGATCGACTAGTTGCCAGCGCTGAATGGCATTGAAGTTTGCCAGCACATCCATCGATTGCCAGCGAGCGTTATGTTGCGGTGAAAAATCCTGATACGCCAATTCTAATGGTGGCAGGGTGACGGCAGTACCATCTTGTTCGTGTCCTACTCGGCGAACGGATACCAGTGTGCTGGCGATTGCGCTTTCGTCATAATTGAATATCAGGCGTGAAACCAGCGTCGGTCCGTTGTGTTCTGTTATCTTACTATCCAGTGCTTGCAGGTGGTGATACATCAGTATTTGGCGGCATAAGCGGCGAGTACGGATCTCAAAGCCGTATTCATAACGGGAAAAACGGTCCTGGCGACAAAGCCAGCTACCTGTAGTCGAAAATGCTGGTGGCGTTTTCAGGTTGTTACTGCGTTCGCCATAATCAAATACCAGATAGAACAACCAATCTGCTTGTGATGGGGCGTTGCCATCCAGACCGGGTAATGTTTCGCTGGCTGTCCGGTTGCCGTAATACACTGTGTGTAGATAACGTTGCGCGGTGGCCTGTGGATGGAGCGTAATTTCATCAGCTTCGCAACCTGTATCATCTTCGGCACGATATTGATAATAAATTTGTTCACCATGTGGTGATACAGAAGCTTCCAGCAACCATTGTGCTGTTTGTGTGATGTCTGACGGGTTGCTGATCCGCGTTTGCGGTGATTTACCCAGTAAATGTACTTGTCCATCTGGGCTATATATTAGCCAAAAATCTGTTTTGCCTGTTGTTTTGGGTGTTGCCTTGGGTTGCCAATATTCCAATCGGCTGAAATGGCTTTCCAGACGGGAACGGTATCCGGTAACGGTAAAGGCGGCGCCTAGGTTGATACCCTGTAATGTGGATTCGTCGCGGGGTTGCTCCGCTACTACCAGCACCTCGCCTTCTGGCCCCAAAAAGGTATCGGTTTCGTCATAATGTGGGACGCCAAAATGGGTACGGCGGCGGATGGTCATAACGCTGCAATCCCAGCCCAGGCCGAACGAGCTGTTACCGCCGCCGCTGTTGTAGTTTAAGGCGAGTGATGGGGCATAACCGCGCCCGGCAGAAATAGGCAATGGTAGAGATAGCGCGGCCATACCATCCGGTCCGGTTGGGGTTAACGCTTCCCCCATTCCCGTGATAGCGCCTCCCCCTTTGGGCAATGATAGTTCCGTAATACTAAAATCTTGTGAATTTTGCATGAAAGACTCCTTGCAGGCCCCGCTTAGGGGCCTGTTTTAGCACTTAATTGAAATCGTTATTGGCGAATGGTGTAGCGAATATGCAGAATGATGTCGTTCAGACTCTCCAGCATGGCTTTTTGTTTTCCGGTTGCGTTCGGGAAGCTTAATGTCAGCGTACCTTTATCGATTTCGATTCCTTCAAATGGCAGGAATTTGCCATCGTTGAAATCCAACTGGAACTGACCGCTGTCATTCATCCCATGAGAAACCGCCAATGATTTGCAACTTTCAGCCAATCCAGTGGCATCTCCGCCATAAGACAGAATTGCTTGCACATCCTGATAGGGGCCTAACAGCGCCGGCAGGGTGACACTGATCTGCTTGATGCGTCGGGTTTCGCCAACAGATGCCGGGTAATCTTCCCGAATGTTCAAACTGGCAAGATTGACTGTGGCTACCAATTTATCGTCATTGAGACGGATGCCATTATTGTCATTGCCCAAGTTATTTTTACTGTTTTTGAGTAAGTCGGTGATTTTAGCTGCTAAATCAATTCTATCCTGACTAGGTTCCGTATAAACGTCTACTAATGAAACGGTACGTTCTACCTCCAGTACGCGTTTATCCTGTTTCAGGTGGGCATCTTCCATCTGTGCCAGATTCAGCATTAAGGTTTCACCCGCAAGCAAACCCGCATGGGTTCCCTGCCAGGCGCCGGGCTTGATAAAGCGTGCTGCGGCATCGTTAGTCTCCCAACGATAGGCCATTTCCGCCATCAGGCAACGGGCTACCGCTAAATCATAGAACTGAAAGTAAATGGCGGACAATCGACCACGTAGCCAGTTGTACAGCGCCTGATTACTGAACTTATGTTGCAGGAAGGTCAGTTGTGCATGAGTCTGCTCTTGTTGGGTTTTCAGGCTGGTTTTCTGCAATACTGCGGCTTCACGGCGTACTGCCAGCGAACCAAGTTGAGCGTCGATTTGTTTCAGCTCGGCTTCCGCATTATTACGCTGGATTTCCCACTCCTGACGACGCCGACGGTAGGTTTCAGACTGGCTAATTTTATCCGCTTCGGTGCTGATAACACTGGCGGAAAACTCCATGACATTACTTGTGGCTTGGGCAATTGCTCCCCAATGGCTACCACCATCAGCGAAGCCAAAGATGTTGGGAGCCAAATCAAGCGCTGCGCCTGCCAGATGTGATGCTTGAAGGGCAGTAGAGATACCTGCGACGGAGGCTCGCAACGCCATCGCCTGTTTTTCACCCGCGTTGATGTCTTCATCGTAGAATTTGCTGTAGCTATCAAAACGCGATTTAGCTCCGGCGCGGGTTTTTTCTAGTACAGTTTTTTCTGCATCCAGCTCTTCAATGGTTTTGTCCTGTATGCTGAGATTGGTCAATATCAGTTCCGCTGCTTGGTTCTGCAACAGCGTGTTTAATGCTTCCGCATCCTGACGTTCGATAATATTTTGTAACGTGGAACCGAATTGGGTGAGTTGACTGACCATACTGCGGGCGTTTTCCAGCATATGTGGGAAACGCCAAACGGATATAAACGTTGGCGGAAGATTGCTGCCACCTTGTGAATTGGCGACGGCGGCGCTGAGCAGCGCTTTTGGATCTGCCGGTGTTGCGAAAATAGGTAAATGTAAAGGCTGACCATCAATAGAGAGGTTATGGCGCAGGTTATACAGCCGTTGTTCCAGTTTTTGCCAATAGCTCAGCATCACTTCGTTGACCTGTGGCAGGAAAAGATCTGTGTTGATTCCAGCTGTAGACTGGCCTTGTCGTAAATCTGCTATTGCTTTGGCATGTGCCTGTTGTTTTTCAAGATCTGCGGCCTCTTTTAGCTCTGGATCACTCCATGTTGAACTGAGTAATAAATGAGGTTTATCGCCCAATAGATGTAGTGCCTGCATATACCACATTTTGGCTTCGGCGAGTGTGTCCCGTTCCAATTGGCGGTAGGCGTAATCTCCCTGTTCGATCAATAGATCAAGGGCGCGCATAAAAGTAGCGACTTTGTAGTGCATTGGATCATGTTGAGCGATGGCATCGGGATCAAATGTATCCAATGGATCATCGTTCCAGCTAGTGTCTTCTTGTAATGGGCGGACATTCCAGTTGTGGGGATGCTGCTTTTGACCATTGGCAATATGGCCAGATGGGTTCCAGACATATTTCAGCCAACGGTTAGCTTCATCGAAATTTTGCTCGTGTAGCAAACGTTGAGCGATCAGCATCGGGGTATAGTAGAACAGTTCCCAGAAGTAGAGGCTGTTGGCGCCGTTGAAGTCCATTGGTTCTGCGTTGTCCGATGTGATAACAACATTAAGATCTCGCTCTGTATCCCAACTGGACTCTTTTGTAAATGTGGTCATAGCCAGCGAAGACTTGTTCTCGTCCAATATTCCGGATTTCAGTCGGCCTTTTTGACATTTCAGGTAGATACCTAATTTACCTGTCAGATTACGAAGAGACATAAACGGATCATAAGGTTCTATTGTTAACTGGGAAATTGGGACAAACAAAGTCATTTGTTGTTTGGTATCAGTCAGTGTACCGCTCCAAAAAGTATGATCCCCTGGTTCCTCACTTCCTATGTTCAGTACAAGGTCTGCCTTGCGATTTGTTCCATGTTTATCTGCATTGTATTTGGGTACGGTTATTGCGATATAAAATCCGTATCCTAATTGCGGTTCCTGAATGTTCTGAGTTTCCATACTTAAAATAGTATTAATCCCAGCGTTGGCTCGACTAATTAATTTACGGGCAAACAGGGTATTAAGGCGAGTACGATAGGCTCCCCATTGCATATATTGTGCCCCATTTGGATCGTGGTGAAGGGTCAGGACATCATTAACATTCGCTTTTTTGATAATACGAATACTGAAATGTTCTTCACCTAGATTACGTTGTTCTTTACCACTTTCAAATGCGTCAGCAGATGCTGTAAAGGTGATATCAATACTTGCTTCATTATTTTTAAATACTAGAGTGGAGACATCTATTTGGTCGAGATTATTAAACTGATAACACATTTCTTCGAAGTTTGGTATCGGTTTAACGGTGTCGTTCGCTGTATATAGTTTACTGTCTAATGTTCCATCCTCCTTCACTGTTTTCACTGTGATTTTAACGTTTGAATGCTGAATATTTGTATTAATAAATATCGGTCCAGAAACATCTGTGTCAATACCACCGTGGTCGTCCATATAGAAATATTCTTTGAATGGATTGTCATTGTTATGTTTATTTTCAATATAACCATAATTACCACTAATGTTACCGCCAGTGGTTGTGGATATTTCTTTTGAGTCAGAAGAAAGGTTAGGGAACCAGGCTCTTGTAAAGTTAGTGGCACTATCCCGATAAAACAGAAGTCTTCCTTGACTAAGCTTACTTTCATTTCCTTCATATTGATAAACAGGGTAAATAAGTTTTTTGTTTGATAAATTATTCTGGTTAATACCTAGCGTGGTATAAATAATAAATTTATCACCGGGCTTGCCGTATTTCTTCATCAGATTGCACTGATTACGTTGTCGACCTTCATATCCATTATGAATAATTCTTAACTTTGGTGAGATTTGGATTTTTGAGTTATCGCTTGGGTCACGGGTAATCAGAATACTCCCGCCGTATACCATACTCAGGTAGCCTTCTCCCCAATCATAACCATTATTACTGTTTACCGATGAAGGGATTTCGTAGCTTTCTGCATAGCGGTTATTGACTCTTATGACATTGTTGGTATCAAACTGTTTATGAGTATTAAGTCTGTAACTTTCGGGTGTCATTTCCTCAGGAGACATATTGGAAGTGATATATAGCCCTTCTATTGGTGCTGTGTGTTTGTTTGTTTTTTCTGTGTAATTATTTAATTGCTCCTGTTTTTTATAAAACATCACCAGCAATTTATCTTTGCCTTGATAATTTGCACAATAGAGCCCTAACGCTTTATTCTTCGGTTCTGGATTTAGAGTAGATATTTTATTATTCACATCAAAAGTGACTGGTGTATTCCAGGTGCCGTCATAACGAATATGAGCGAGTTTCAGTTCATAACTAAAACCGGAGGTAGTTTTGTCACCTTCTTGTTTAGTCATTTTCTTCTGTTCCAGCCAGATAATATACAGGCGGGATTGGTAGACTACCGGGCGGATAGTATCTTCGTAGGGATTAATTGGGCATTCAATTTTGTGCCACTCACTCCAGGCATTAGCGGGGAATTTACCTTCGCTGAATTTATTGTGATCTACACTGCGCCAATAATATTGATTCACTTCCGTTTTACTGCGTCCGATAAAATAGGTCAATCCTTGGTCATTATTAATATTGTCATGATAGGCGCTGATGACTTCCAGATTAGCCACTTGTTCGAATGACGTTAGATAAGATTTAAAGGCATCTTCTACGGTATCGATATTTAATTGGCTTTGGCTGATGGATTGCAGTAGCGTATCCATCATTTTTGTCTGGCCGATCCGCAATGTTGGATCGATGTAATTTTCCGGATAGTAAAGGAGCTTAGCAATACCAGCCCAAGTGCTGTAGCGTTTGTTGTATTTATCCCAGTTAGTGAAGAATGAGCGGCTAGTGACACTTGTGTCGGTATCTCCCTCCATATTTTTCAACGCGCGGTTAATATACAGTTGGATACTGGCGATAGCTTCCGCAATCTCCGTGGTTTTGATGGCGGCGGAGACTTGGTTATCGATTAATAGGTATTGATATAGATCATCACGGTCTTTAATTACCGTATGTTTTCTTTCTTGTCGATCTTTTTGGTTATGAGAATAAATATAGTATGTACTTAACGCAGCACTGCGAGACTCACCCAGAAATGCATGTAGGGTATTGGCTTTTTGGGTATCTAGTCCGGCGGTTAATATTGAAGCGACATTTTCCCATTGGGCATAATTAGCAGAAGATTCTATGTCTAATATTTTCGCCAGTTCAGAAACGCCTTGTGGAGAGATGTTCAATTGACGCGAGATGTTAATCCACTGCAATAGGTTGTCGATAGATGGCCAATTGGAGAAATCAGCTTGTGCTTGAGTACTGGCTTGCTCTAGTAGATTTTTATCAAGATTCATGGCGTTAGCCAATAGTTCTGCCGTTAATGTTCCTTTTTCAAACTCGGTCAGTACAGAAGAGGCGTTTTCACCTAGTGAGTTAACCCAGTCAGTAAAACGCGTCAGCATAATCAGTGATAATACATTGTGTGTTGACGTTGTTTTCGCGGTAAGACCAAAGATTTGTGGATTTGTCACAAACAGACGTAAAGTGCTTTCGCTAAGACCGGTAGAGCGATAAATCAGCGCCAGTTGTGCTAGGCACTGGCAATATTGGACAGCTTGTTGAATTAGTGTAGTTTTTTCAGTTGCTTCAGTTGCTTCAGTTGCTTCAGTTGCTTCAGTTGTTTTCGATTGAGTTTCAATGGGTTTTTTCCGTAACCAGTTCCAGAATGAATCTGCCGTCATTTTGTTTTCTTTGCCAGAGTTTAGTTTATCTGCCCAAGCCAGCACGGAGAGAGCAACATTCTCAGATGGCAATTGCAGAGCGGCGGCGATATAAGGAGATATGGCTTTTGGCAGATTTTCCTTGATTTTTAGCAAATTCTCTCTGATTGCTGGCAGATTTTCTCCGGCTTTCAACAGATATTTCTCGTGTTCTTTCAGATTTTTCTCGTATTCTTTCAGAGCCTTTTTGGCTTCTAGCGGATTTTTATTGGCTTCCAATAGATATTTCTCGGCTTCCAACAGATATTGCTCGGCTTTCGGCAAATTATCTTTGTCTTCTGGTAAACTTTCTTTGGCTTTCAGTAGATTATCTTTGATTTTTAGTAGATTATCCTTGTAAAAATTCTGCAAGCCATTGTAGATGGTATCCAGAAGGTTGTGTATTTCCGGGGTTAGGGTTTCGTTATATTTATCGGTCGTCATTACAAACAGCTGATATACACTCCATTTTCGTGTACGTAGCCAGCCAGTGACGGCGTAGAGTTTGTCAATTAGAACAGTGAGGTTGTCATGAGTAATCTCAGATAAATTAATTGTTCCTTCATTTATGATTTCCAACAGTAAACTTAGTTCATCAATAGTTAATTGATGGATGTCTGCCAGTAATTTGGATAGATCGGGATGAGAAGGATTTTCTGAAATGGGTGCTTTGCACAGTATTAATGCAGTCTCAGCATCAATACCATAACGTTGCATATAGTCTTTAACACGTAAAGCTTCTCTTAATACATCTTCGTCTATATCTGGTTCGTCACTAAGGTCAAGGTCTTGAAAGCTTTCAAGGTAATCAGGGTCGTCCTTAAAATGGTTGTCAGAGTCATCCTCTGGAGGTGTTTTTTTAAGGATATCGATGGCAATGCTGTTAAGGATTATTGGTGATAGCTCGGTTGATCGAGATAGATTAATAGCTTTATTGAATTTCAATAGATAGTATTGGGTAATCTCGTCTCCCATATTCCACAGGCTATCTATTTGTTTAATCTTTTTACTAAACTGGTTAAGTTCTTTGTCTGTCAGATTATAATAACTTTTCAGGTATTCTGCCCTTGCCATTTGAAAAGATTTAATTTTACCAAAATTCTTCTTATAAAGTTTTTTTAGTTCATTAGTGTTATCAGCATTGGTTGCTGGTTTTATCTTTTCCGTCAGAATAGTAAACAGCTCCGGTGAGACAGAGGCATTAATCCCCAGCAAGGAGATTTGATACATCAGTTTGGTGATTGGCGTATCTGTTAATGTACTGGATTGTTCAAACACAGGAGCTTGTAATTGAATAATCTTACGTACACTTTCATAAGCATCGTGATATGGCATTGAGCCAGAAGTGCGGAAAGTTGATAATATTGCCATTACATCAGTATGTTGGCCTAATTCAAGCTGAGTCTTAATACTGTTCAGCAACATGTTATTAGACAGAGAAAGTGTGGAAATCTCTGTGTCCATATTTTTCTGGTTTAACACCAATGATTTTAGATCCGGACGCCGTGTATCCAGATGATAAATGGAACCTTCTGCATGTAAATTTCGGGCCTGACGATAAAGTTCAGTCAGATAAGCCGCAGGAGAAAACATGGAGGAAATTGCGCCAGGGGCTGCATATTTGCTGGCGCGGTTGCCAAATCGGCTATTATAACCTTGTTGGTCGGCATGAGGTGTTGTCAGGGCAAAATGGACCGCACTTTGTAAATGAGGATTGGCACGTTTCAGAATACGGGTTTCATACAGGAAATTTTTCTTTTGTTCTTGTTGTGCTTCAAGATATAAGCTCTGGGTCTGTGACCATGAGAGTTTATCCTTCACTTTTTTGCGCAGTTCGTCAAAAGAGAGATGGCAGATATCGGTTAGATTATTAAAACCTGCACCTAACGCTTGTTGATATTCGGATTTGAGTGTGTTCATGTTTATTCCCTTTAAATGTTGAGCCAATAAAACATTTATGCTGGCCTGCATCTCGTGGAGATAAATAAGGTTATTTATCTCCATCAAAATAAAGGCAGTACATATAACGTCTGATAGCGGTCTGAAATCAGGTTGAAAATAACGGTCAAATAGAAAACACCATTTAACTATCAACTATTTCACAACGTTATTATTTATTTAAATGGTTGTTGTAATGCAATAACAAAAATTATAATTACATCATAAGTAATATAATTGATTGACAATAACCAAATGAAATAATTGCCTTTGTTACATATGGCATACTATGAAAAAGAAGAGGGTTGATGTTTTATAGTAGGCAATCGGACGCACGAGAAAAGGAAATATCTCTGTTATAACGAGTGCTGGATAGGTTAAGAGGGCAGACTTGTATATTCATGAAAGGTTCAGGCCCCGTTTAGGAGCCTGTTTTTACTATTTGATTGAGATAGTTATTGGCAGATGGTGTAGCGAATATGCAGAATAATATCGCTCAATGCTTGTAACATGACTTGCTGTTTGCCGGTTGCATTCGGGAAATTGAGTGTTAATGTGCCGGTATCGTTAATCGCTATCCCTTCAAACGGCAGGAATTTACCATTGTTGAAATCCAACTGGAATTGACCACTGTCATTCATCCCGTGAGAAATTGCCAGTGATTTACAGCTTTCAGCTAATCCGGTTTCACTTCCACTGTAGGCCAAAATGGCTTGTACATCTTGGTATGGCCCTAACAGGGCTGGCAGGGTGACACTGATCTGTTTAATGCGCCGAATGTTGCCTACGCCGTTGCCTTCTGGGTAGTCGTTATGCAGTGACAGACCTGACAGAGAGATTTTGGCGCTGAGTTGGCTGTTTTCTAATGTAACGGGATGAGCGTCAACGGGTTCAGTTGTACTACCTGTTAGTAGGGTAGAAATACGTGTTGCCAAATTAAATGATTTTTCTGGTAGTGTTCCATAGAGTTGTGCCAGTGAAATAGTACGTTCCACTTCCAGAGCGCGTTGATCCCATCTCAAATAAGCATCCTCCATTTGTGCCAGATTCAGCATCAAGGTTTCACCGGCGAGCAGACCGGCGTGCGTCCCCTGCCAGGCGCCGGGTTTGATAAAGCGTGCTGTGGCATCGTTAGTTTCCCAACGATAAGCCATTTCTGCCATCAGACAACGGGTTACGGCCAAATCGTAAAATTGGAAGTAGATAGCAGCTAGCCGACCACGTAGCCAGTGGTACAACGTTTGATTACTGAATTTACGTTGTAGGAAAGTCAATTGCGCCTGAGTCTGTTCCTGTTGGGTTTTCAGGCTGGTTTTCTGCAACACCGCAGCTCCACGGCGTACTGCCAGCGATTGAAGTTGGGCGTCGATTTGCTTTATCTCTGCTTCGGCATTGTTACGCTGGATTTTCCACTCCTGATGGCGGCGGCGATAGGCTTCGGACTGGCTGATTTTGTCCGCTTCGGTGTTCATCACACTGGCGGAAAATTCCATGACATTACCTGTCGCTTCGGCAATTGCCCCCCAACGGCTGCCGCCATCAGCGAAACCAAAAATGTTGGGCGCCAGATCAAGGGCAGCACCTGCCAGACGCGATGCTTGCAGGGCGGTGCTGAGGCCGGCGACGGAGGCATGCAATGTAATCACTCGGTTTTCACCCGCATTGATATTTTCATCGTATAGCTTTTTGTAGCTGTCAAAGCGTGATTGCGCCCCGGCTTTGGATTTTTCCAGTACGATTTTTTCCGCATCCAACTCTTCGATGGTTTTGTCTTGTATGCTGAGATTGGTCAATATCAGTTCTGCCGCTTGATTCTGCAATAGCGTGTTTAAGGCTTCCGCATCCTGACGTTCGATAATATTTTGTAACGTGGAGCCGAACTGTGTTAACTGGCTTACCATACCGCGCGCGTTTTCCAACATCTGTGGGAAACGCCACAGTGACATAAATGACGTTGGTAACTTGCTTCCGCCTTGTGAGTTGGCAACAGCGGCACTGAGTAACGCTTTTGGATCTGCCGGTGTAGCGTAAATAGGCAGATGTAGCAGTTGGCCGTCGATAGAGAGATTATGGCGCAGGTTGTACAGCCGTTGCTCCAGTTTCTGCCAGTAGTTTTGCATCACTTCATTGACCTGTGGCAAGAAAAGATCTGTCGGGTGGTTGTGCCGACTAATATCACCTTGTCGCAGGGCAGTCATTGCATGGGCGTGTTCCTCCTGTTTTTCCGTTCTGGCAGCGTCACCTAAACTCGGTTTACGCCACGTTGAACTGAACGATAGATGAGGTTTATCGCCTAACAGATGCAGTGCTTGCATATACCACATCTTAGCTTCGTTAAGCGTATCTCGTTCTAATTGACGATAGGCGTAATCTCCACGGTCCAGCAACAGATCAAGGGTGCGCATAAAAGTAACGACTTTGTAGTGCATTGGATCATATTGCGCTATAGCATCGGGATCGACCGAATCCAGTGGATCATCGTTCCAACTGGTATCTTCCAATAATGGGCGGACATTCCAGCGGTGGCGCTGAATTTGACCATGTTCAATATAACCGGATGGGTTCCAGACATATTTCAGCCAACGGTTGGCTTCATCGAAGTTTTGTTCGTGTAGCAGGCGCTGAGCAATCAGCATTGGGGCATAGTAGAATAGTTCCCAAAAATAGAGGCTGTTAGCACCGCTGAAATCCATCGGTTCGGTTCCCAGTTTATTTTCTGTAAAAATAGGATCAGTATTTTCCTTATAACCTTTTGGATAATAACCTTGAAAATTAGTTTTATTAGTAAACCAAAACTCTCCAATGTATATTGGATTTTCAGAGTATTTTACAAATAAATAAATCCAACATTCGCCATTCTCTCTCTCATTTCCTGGTTCAGTACTATTACTGCCATTTATTACGGATATATAAGTTTTAGAAAGATCAATTAATTGAATTTCATCCTTTAATTCACCCTGATAAATGATATTTTCTTCGTTAGGTTTTTCTATGTCATTGACTAACATTATTGTGATATTGTTGCTATTACCGTGAAGATCTGGTCTATATATTGGTAATGTTGCAATAAAATTATCGTTCCATAAAGTAGGCTCCTGAATATTCTGGGTTTCTATATTCAGAATAGTATCAATTCCAGCGGTGGCGCGACTGACTAATTTACGGGCAAACAGCGTATTAAGGCGGATACGATAGTCTCCACACTGCATATATTGCGCCCCGTTTTTATCATTGTGAACAGTCAGGATATTATCGTCGTTAATCTCATGGGTAACAGGATTCCAGTTATTCACCCTTATGATATTGTTAGTATCAAATTGACTATAGGTGAGTTCATAAATAGTTCTGTGTTGTTCAGGCTCTATATTTTCAAATAACATATTAGAGGAGATATACACTCCTTGCATTAACTCTTGCATTAACTTTTGTATTAATGCTTCTAATCTTTCTTTTTCTAATTTTTCTTTTAATTTCCTTTCTATTTCTCTAGCTTTTTCTACTGTTAGAAAATCTGTTTCTACCTCTGTTTCCTCCCCTTTTTCTGCTATTTCTTTTACTTTTCTTTCTGCTTCTGCTAACTCCTTTACTTTTCTCTTATATTCATCCAGTTCATTTTGTTTGCGATAAAAAATTACCAGCAACTTATCTTCGTCTTGATGGTTTATACAATAGAATCCTAGTGACCAATCTAGTCGTTGTATCTCTTGTTGATTTAGTTTTTTCAATTCTTCCCATATTTCTACCTGTGTTGACGATTGTTTCTGATTACCCCAATCCTCTAGGTGAGTTCTCCATTTTTTCAATAGTTCTTCTAATAGATTCAATGATTCTTGTGGCTTTGGTGGGATCAGTAGTGGTCTTAGTGGCAGCACAGGTATTAGTCCCTTTGCCCGATCTTCTTCCATTCGTTCCAGATTCTCCTGTTTTTGTTTGATTGCCTTTTTGAGCTCCTCTTCTAATTGTTTTTGGTATTTTTTCAATTGAGTCAATAGCGCCGGTTTATTCGCTTGTTCTAATGGCGTCAATATATTAAGAATAGCAGATACTTTGTCACTAACATCAAAGGTTATTGGTGTATTCCAAGTACCGTCATAACGGATATGTGCTAGTTTTAGTTCATAATGATAATCTTCGACGGTTTGATGATTATTTTCTGTTTGTTTAGCAATTTTCTTCTGTTCCAGCCAGATCAGATACAGGCGGGATTGGAAAATTACCGGACGGATAGTGCTCTGATAGGGATTTATTGGACAGTCAATTTTGTGCCACTCATTCCAGGCGTTAGCAGGAAACTTACCATCGCTGAATTTATTGTGATCTACGCTACGCCAATAATATTGATTCACTTCGGTTTTACTGTGTCCGATAAAATAGGTTAATCCTTGATCACTGTTGGTATTGTCATGATAGGCACTGATGATTTCCAGATTAGCCATCTGTTCGAATGACGTCAGATAAGACATAAAGGCGTCTTCTACCGTATCGGTATTTAATTGACTCTGGCTGATGGATTGCAGCAACGTATCCATCATTTTTGTTCGCCCGATACGTATTGTCGGATCGATGTAATTCTCAGGGTAGTAAATGAGCTTAGCAATGCTGGCCCAGGTGCTGTAGCGTTTATTGTATTTATCCCAATCGGTAAAGAATGGTCGGGTGGTAACCTGCGAGACTGAGTTTCCCTCCATGTTTTTCAGTGCCCGGTTAATATACAGTTGGATACTGGCAATAGCTTCCGTAATCGGGGTAGTTTTGATGGCGGTGGAAACTTGGTTATCAATCAATAAATACTGGTACAGGTCATCACGGTTTTTAATTTCTGCATCTTTATCTTTGTTGGCTATATAGTACGTGCTTAGAGCAGTACTGCGAGATTCATCCAGAAAGTTGTGTAGGATATTGGTTTTTGGAGTGTCCAGCCCGGCGGTTAATATTGCCGCTACGTTTTCCCATTGGTTATAGTCTGGGGGAGGTTCTTTGATCAATACTTGTGTCAGTGTGGAAACGTCTTGTGGAGAGATGTTCAATTGACGCGCGATGTTAATCCACTGCAATAGGCTGTCGATAGATGGCCAGTCGGCGAAATTAACTTGTGCTTGATTACTGGCTTGCTCCAGTAGATTTTTATCAAGACTCAGGGCGTTAGCCAATAGTTCTGCTGTTAATGTTCCCTTCTCAAATTCGGTCAGTACAGAAGAGGCTTTTTCACCCAGAGAGTTAACCCAGTCAGTAAAACGTGTCAGCTTTATCAGTGATAATGCATTGTGTGTTGACGCTGATCCTGCGGTAAGACCAAAGAGTTGTGGTTTTGTGACAAACAGGCGTAAAGTGCTTTCGCTAAGGCCGGTGGAACGATAAATCAGTGCCAATTGTGCCAGGCATTGGCAATATTGGACTGCTTGTTCTTCTGTTATAGCGGTTGATTGCTCTGGATTATGTGAAGCTTGCAACCATTCCCAGAATTTTGTTGCTGTCATTGCACCAGAGCCAGGTTTTAGCTGATCTGCCCAGTTGAGTATATAATAAGCGGTATTTTCAGACTGCAATTGCAGAGCGGCGGCGATGTAAGGCGAGATCTTCGACAGAAGATTTGCCTCGTTTTCGCTGTTAAAGTTTTGCAAACCATTGTAGACAGCATCTAGCAGGTTCTGAATTTCCGGCGTTAGGGTTTGGTTATAGTCGGTGGTAGTCATCATAAACAGCAGGTACATACTCCACTTCCGTGTACGTAGCCAACTGGTAACGGCATAGAGTTTGTCAATCAGAACGGCCAGATTATCATCACTAATCCCGGATAAGTTGTTTGTTCCTTCATCTATGGTAATCAATAATAAATCCAGCTCATCAACCGTCAATTGATGGATGTCTGCCAACAATTTAGCCAGATAGAGATAAGAAAGATTAGCTACGCTACTGATTATCTTTCCATTAGTGTTGTGACGATTGGTAATCTTGAATAGGCGTTTTAATGAGTCATCATCAACATTAAAAGCACGTTTAAGCACCGCTTTACGCCAGTCATTGGTGCTACCCTGATTTAAATCAATCTCTTCCTCATCTGACGCGGAAAAATTCTTATCATCCAATGGTGGGATATTAAACAAGCGATTAAACAATTGACTGGGCGAACCGTTATAGATGTTTCCTGAAATAGGTACATTGCACAGTATCAGTGCAGTTTCAGCATCAATACCGTAACGTTGCATATAGTATTTAACACGAAAGATTTTCTTTAATATCTTTGCGTCAATATCTGGTCCATCACTAAGTTCATTGTATACGGTGATTACAGCTTCCAGGGTTATCTCTGGATATATAGATACCTCCTGATAGGTGCTACTAGAGATAATGCTTTTAAGGATTGTTGGTGTCAGCCCTGTTGACTGAGACAGACAAATAATCTTATTGAGTCTGAGTAGATAATATTGAGCGGGTTGTTGGCTACCATATTCTGAATTCATTTCCTCATGTATTCGTTTAATATTTTGCTGATTAATAAACTGATTAACTTCTTCATTAGTCAAATTATAATAGCTTTTCAGCTTTTCCGGCGTTGCCATTAGAGAAGGTTCAATATCACCAAAATTCTTCCCATAGAGCCTCTTAATTTCATCTTCATCATCGGTAATCTTCTCCACCAAAATATTAAACAATTCAGGTGAGACAGAAGCATTAATTCCCAATAGGGAGGTTTGATACATTAGTTTGGTAATTTCCGGTGATTCACTGAATTGTTCAAGTACCGGAGCTTGTAATTGAATAACTTTACACACACTTTCATAAGCATCGTTATATGGCATTGAACCAGAAGAGCGAAAGGTTGATAGCGCTTTCATCACGTTAGTATGGCCTTCCAGCCCGGTCTGCGTCTTAATCCCTTCCAGCAACACCTTATTAGATAGAGAAAGTGTAGAAACTTCATCATCCATATTTTGCTGGCTGAGTGTCAGTGATTTTAGATCCGGGCGGCGTTTATCCAGATGATAAATGGAGCTTTCTGTATGTAAATCCCGAGCCTGACGATAAAGTTCAGTCAGATAAGCGGCGGGAGAGAACATGGAAGCAACTGCGCCTGGAGCGACATACTGACTGGCGCGGCCGCCAAATTTACTGTTATAACCTTGCTGGTCGGCATGGGGCGTGGTTAAAGCAAGATGTACCGCATTTTGTAATTGAGGATTAGCACGTTTGAGGATGCTCGCTTCATGCAGTCGGTTAGCTTTTTGTTCCTGTTGTGCCATTTCAGGGCGTTCTGATGTCATGGTGCTCATGTTTATTCCTTTTAAATGTTAAATAAATAAGGTAGTTATGCTGCCCTGTGTATCATGGATACAATAAAAAAGTTATTGATATTCATTAAAATAAGGCAGCAAATATGACGTCTGATAACGGGTTGAAATAGGCTGAAAGTAACGGGTAGATAAAACGGTATCATTCGGTCGTTAACTATTTCATAACGTTATTATCTATTGTTTCTCTAAATGCCTATGGCAATGCAATAACAAAATTTATAATCACATAAATAATAATTAATTTTATTAATGATAAGTTTATGAAATAATTGCTATTGTTTTGAATGGTGTTTTATGGGAAGTAAAGTGATTAATATTTTGTGATGAGCGAAGGGGATAATTAGAAAAGACATTTTTCTTTTTGGTTATTATTTTAGTAATTGTCGCGATTATATATTAATCTGTATAAAGTAGTGATTTTTAATGAATGTAGTTGTTGTTTTTTAAAACTATTTTTAGGATGATAATCTACCCAATTAATTTTAAAATGCAGGATTCAAGTTGATTGGGTATATATACAAGAAATCGCTGGTAAAAAAAAGAATATTGTGACTGGACTCAATATATAGATAATACTCGTATACATATAGTTGTATTTGTGTCATGTTGATGTTGAATTTTTTTCATGGTGGGATTCTGGAGGAGTATGATTAATTTAAAGAAAAAGCAATATTGCCAAATATGATTTAGGTATTGCAAAAATCAATTTATTATTTTAGGTCCTGTTAGACCTGTTTATTTAACTCAGTTATGTTTTTTCTTAGCAAAAAACGCTGTAAGCCCTTGTATCTTGAAAATTGATTACAATGTGATTGGGGGGAGCAAGTGCTGCCAACAAAAAGGTAACTTGAAAGATAACGGGTTTGGTTATTATTACACATATATGAGATAACAAATGAATACTGACTGGATGAATGAAGAGGTTTCAAACTTATTCGAGCAATATGATAATTATTTGGAGGATAGACTTGGGTACACGCCGTTGATTGAGAACCTTAAGGAGAGCTTGGGGCAAAACATATCGGTTCTTGATTACGGTTGTGGCGGCGGAAAAGTGTCACGTCGGCTAATTGCTGGAGGCATACAGACGGTAACGGGAGTAGATATTTCACAAGCTATGGTGGATAAAGCCTCCAGCCACATCAATCGTGGAAATAGCTCTTATCATCAAATCAAAACTGGGGTCCTTGACTTCAAAGATAATACTTTTGACGCAGCCATATGCTGTTATGTGTTCATCGGTAGCAGTAAAAAGTCTGATCTTTTAAAAATCGCCAAGGAAATTCATAGGACATTAAAACCTGGCGGTATTTTTTACGTATTGGATAACAATCCAGATTCTGCTGGGATTAAATTCAGCTCTTTTATGAGCGGCGATCTAAATAAAAAATACAATGATGGAGAGATCAAGCCAGTGTATTTAGATCTGCCAAATGGAAGTGTATTTAAGATTTCAGATACGCATTGGCATAAAGATACATATTATAAAATCTTGAACGAGGCCGGGTTCAAAACTATTGAGCTTTTTGAACACAGTGACGTGGATGCTTTAAAAGATACTGAAGATCTACGATGTTACCCACCTTTCGCCATGTTTAAAGCGACTAAATTCTAGATGCTCTATATCTGACCGATGGAATTCCTTGCTTATTATAAAAAATGCCGGTGAGGGATTCCACGTCACTGGTTTCGAAAAGTAAGCTGATCTGAGAGAGTTTCACTGAAAAACCGGCACTCCAGTGAATTCTTATTCCTCGCTGTTTTCCGCTTCCCGTATCAGATGCCAGATCGTTGTGCCCGGTTCTCCGCCTTCAACATCAAAAGCCATCACCCCCTGAGCAAAGAAGTACTGCTGGCCAGGCAGGCTATCAGTTCGCCAGATCCCGCTGACCAGTGCCGGGTGGTCGCCTCTCAAAGGGGTCACTTGTAGCGGTCCCCGGTCATAACGAGCATACCAGGCCAAGGTGGAAGTTGAATTAAAATGACCTTCACCATAGAAGTGCAATGAATGGCCTTCACGAGGTATCACCCGTATTGGGCGTATCAGTTGGTTAATAGCAAAATAACTCTCCGGGACACTGCCCGGCAGTGGTGTTAAGTC